>NZ_JBGFFF010000130.1:0-12504 GCF_056175785.1 Acidovorax sp. LjRoot204 | reverse complement strand
GCCGTGGGCCTGGCCGCCACGGTGGCGCAAGACGTGGTGCCCGCTGCCGCCACGCTGGCCCCGGCCGCGCAGCGCGGGCGCATGGTGGGCACGGTGATGACGGGGTTGCTGCTGGGCATCTTGCTGTCGCGCGTGGTCAGCGGCTTTGTGGCGCAGCAGTGGGGATGGCGCACGGTGTATGTGGCGGCGGCGGTGGCCATTGCGCTGCTGACGGTGGCGGTGTGGCGCGGGCTGCCGCGCTTTGCGCCCACCACGCAGCTGGGCTATGGCGCGCTGATCGGCTCGATGGTGGCGCTGTGGCGCCAGCACGCAGCGCTGCGCCGTGCGGCCTGGGCGCAGGGGCTGCTGGCCGTGGGCTTTAGCGCGTTCTGGTCCACGCTGGCGGTGATGTTGCACAGCCAGTTCAACCTGGGCACGGCAGCGGCAGGTGCGTTTGGCCTGGCCGGGGCTGCGGGTGCACTGGCTGCCCCACTGGCCGGGCGCCTGGCCGACAAGCGTGGGCCCGAGGTGGTGACGCGCTATGGCGCCGGGCTGGCCGCCGTGTCGTTTGCGGTGATGGCGCTGGCGCCACTGCTGCCTGCGCAGGCCCAGCTGGGCTTGATTGTGGTCAGTGCCATCGGCTTTGACTTTGGCGTGCAGGCCACACTGGTGGCGCACCAGACCATCGTGTACGGCATCGACCCTGCAGCGCGCAGCCGGCTCAATGCGCTGCTGTTCACCGGCATGTTCATCGGCATGTCGGCCGGGGCGGCGCTGGGCAGCCTGGCGCTGGCACAGTGGGGCTGGCTGGGGGTGGTGGGCTTGGCCACCGTGGGGTCGCTGGCGGCGCTGGCGGTGCGCATGGGGCGCCGCCGGGGCTGATTTGGGGTGAAATATGGCTGTAGCGCTAGTGAATCAAGCGCTGGAAGCTATCAAAAAAAGAGCGACCCTAGGGTCGCTCTTTTTGTTGGCTGCGGGGTTGCGGTGCTTTGCTGTGCACCGGCCCGTCGGCGGTGGGCCTGCGCGGGCTCAGGCCTTCTTTACCTCAATGTGGTACAGCCCCCAGGGGCACAGGCCAAAGCGTTCCTTCACGGGCTTGTCCTTGAAGGCGGGCAGCACGTCCGCGTCGTACACGGCCCACTGCGGGCCCAGGCCGCCCAGGGCCATGGGTTGGCCGTCGACGTGGGTGGCGACGATCATGCGGTAGGCCTGGGCGTCGGCCATGCTGATGTTGACGTTGTAGCCGTCCACCGCGCGCAGGCCCAGTTGCACGGGGCTGCCCGCTGCCACACCGGCGGCGGCCAGCACGGTGGTGAGCAGGGGGCCCTTGAGGGTGTGGGGCTTGCTGTCGTATTCGAGCGTGGGCTTGATGGTGACGGCGGGCATGCGCGCCAGCGCGGCGGCGTCCAGCGCGAAGGCCTTGTCAAACTGGATGCCGTGTTTGCCCATCATCTGGTCGATGGTGGTGTCCAGCGCGCCGCGGTTGGACTGGGTGATGGCGCCGCTGATGGTGAGCAGCGTGGGGCCGCTGGGGGCCTTGGCCGGCGTGGCGGCGTGGCTGCTGCCCGTGGCGGTCCACAGGCCTGCCAGGCCCATGCCGGTGGCGACGAAGTTGCGCTTGTTCATGCTCATGGGAGGGTCCTCCTTGATGGAAATCAGGGGCGCATGGTAAGCGCAAGCGGTGCTCCCCGCCACGCGAAAAGTGGCACGGGGTGTGGCGGCGGCGGCGGGGGTTGTACGTGTCAGGCCGCCTTGTCGATCGCGAAGGGGCGCAGCACGTTTTTGAAGCTGCGGTCCCACAGGGGCGCCACTTGCGCGGGGCCGTCGAACACGCCCAGCTGCAAAAAGGTGTCGGCCACCGCCTGGTGGCCTTGCACCACGGCGTCGTCCACGGGGCGCAGGTCGTAGTCGGTGCTGCGGCTGTTCCACAGCTCGATCAGGTCGCCCACGGGCACGCGGGTTTCGGCCGACTGGGCCCGGGCGTAGTCCAGGTAGTTGCCGTTGGCCCACTGGTAAGCGCGGCGCAGGCGAAGCAGGTAGTTGCTGATGGCGGCGTGGCGCGCGGGGTCGTCCACCGCGCGCGGGTTGGCATAGATGGGAAAGTTGCCCGACAGGTAGCCCACGCCGGTCTTGATCACGCGGGCGCCGTAGCGCAGCCGTGCCAGCTGGCCGTTGTAGCCGTAGATGGCCCAGGCGTCGAGGTCGCCCCGGTCAAAGGCCGACAGCCCATCGGCCGGGGTGAGGTTGATGGCCGTGATGTCGGCAAACGACAAGCCCGCTTCGGCCAGCTGCTTGCTCAGGTAGTAATGCGAGGTGGTGGCGCGCACATAGCCCACGCGTTTGCCTTTCAGGTCGGCAATGCGCTGGATGGGGGCGTCTTTGCGGGCCAGGGTGACCTGGTTGTTCAGGTCTTCGCGCACCACAGCAATGAAGCGCACCTGCGCTTTCTGCCGCGCTGCAAACAGGGCGGGGATCTCGCTGCCCGAGCCCAGGTCCAGCGCGTCGCCGTTCAGGGCCTCGATGTGCAGCACGCCGTTGTTCAGCTCGCGCCATTCGATGCGGTAGGGCGTTTTGCCCTGGCCCGATGCGGCAATGAGCGCGCGCCACAGGCCCTTGTAGGTGCCAATGCGCAGCGTGACCTTGGACAGGTCGGGCGTGCCGGGCGATGCCGCCAGTGCGGGTACACCCGCTGTGGCCGCCCATGCGGCGGCGCCCAGACCGGTTTGGAGGAGATGGCGGCGGTTCAGTGAAGGAGGGGTATGGGGCATGGCAGGCTGGTGTGTGGATCGGTGTGTCAAGCCACAAGGTTCCAACAAGCCCGGCGGCAGCGCAAAGACCATTGCGTAGCATCGATATGCGGCAAACGCAGCACCCACCGTGGTGCATGCGAAAACCGCATGTGGTCACGCGGATTTCTTCGTTGGCGCGGGGCGGGGGCGCCCCTATGGTGGGCGGGTTCGTTTCTCTTTCGTCCACCTCACCGATCTGGAAAGCCGCCGCCCATGTCTGCCGTCCTCAAGCCCCTGCCCGCCACCGACCTCGCCCGCAACCCCACGCCGCAGCGCAAGGACTGGTTTGATGCGCCCAGCCCGCGCCCCACGGTGCAGGCCGAGCGCCGCTACCGGCAGGAGAACCTGGCCGTGGCCTTTCGGCTGTTTGCACAGCAGGGGTTTGACTACGGGCTGGCAGGCCACATCACTGCGCGCGACCCGGAGTGGACGGACCACTTCTGGGTGAACCCGCTGGGCGTGCATTTTTCGCAGATCAAGGTGTCCGACCTGCTGCTGGTGAACGCGGCAGGCGAGATCGTCATCGGCCAGGGCCCGCTGAACCGCGCGGCGTTTGCCATCCACGCGGCGTTGCACGAGACGCGGCCCGACATCATTGCTGCGGCCCACACCCATTCCACATACGGCAAAGCGTGGTCTGCGCTGGGCCGCAAGCTCGACCCGCTGACGCAGGACTCGTGTATCTTCTATGAAGACCACGCGCTGTTCGACGACTTCACGGGGGTGGTGCTGGAGACGGACGAGGGCTTTCGCATTGGCAAGGCGCTGGGGGCGCAGAAGGCGGTGATCCTGCAGAACCACGGCATCCTGACKGCGGGCCCSWCGGTGGAGGCSGCSGCGTGGTGGTACATCGCGCTGGAGAACGCCTGCCAGGCCCAGCTGCTGGCCGAGGCGGCGGGCACTCCCCAACCCATTCGCCATGAGACCGCGCAGCACACGCATGCACAGATCGGCGGGCCCGGCGGCGCGCAGTTTGCCTTCAGGAGCCTGTTCGACATCCTTGTGCGGCAGCAGCCCGAGGTGCTGCAATGAACGCGCCGCTGACCTGGGGGCAGGTGGCGCGCACGCTGGCGGCGGAGTTTGCCGAGCGCGCCGTGGCGCACGACCGGGACGGGAGTTTTCCGCACCAGAACTTTGCCGACCTGCAGCAGGCCGGCCTGCTGGCGCTGGCCGCGCTGCGCACGCTGGGCGGGCAGGGCGCGTCGGCCGCGCAATTAGGCGAGGTGATTGGCGCGGTGGGCCAGGGCTGCCCGGCCACGGCGCTGGTGCTGACCATGCAGTACATCCAGCAGCGCGGCATGGGGCGGCCCGGCTCRCCCTGGCCGCAGGCGCTGGCCCGGCAGCTGGTGCACGAGTCGCACAACGAGGTGTCGCTCATCAACGCGCTGCGCGTGGAGCCCGAGCTGGGCTCGCCCGCACGTGGCGGCCTGCCTGCCACGGTGGCGCGGCATACGGCCGAGGGCTGGCGCATCAGCGGGCACAAGGTCTATTCGACCGGCGCGCCCATCCTGCGCTGGTACGTGGTGTGGGCCCGCACCGATGAAGAGGTGCCGCGCGTGGGCTCATTCCTGGTGCGGGCCGGTTCGCCCGGCATCCGTATCGACGCCACCTGGGACCACCTGGGCCTGCGCGCCAGCGGCAGCCACGATGTGATCCTGCAAGACGTGCTGACCCCCCACGACCACGCGCTGGATGTGCGCCTGCCGCAGGACTGGGCCCGTGGCGAGCCCGCCATGCTGGCCGAGATGACGGTGATGCTGGGCGCGCTGTACACCGGCGTGGCCCGCGCGGCGCGCGACTGGGTGGTGCGCTTTCTGCGCGGGCGCACGCCCGCCAACCTGGGCGCACCCCTGTCCAGCCTGCCGCGCGCCCAGGAGGCCGTGGGCCGCATCGAGGCCCTGCTGCTCACCAACGACCGGCTGATCGCCAGCGTGGCGCATGACCTGGACACCGGCACCTTGGTGCCTGCGGTGGACAGCGGCCTCGTCAAAACCGTGGCCACGCAGAACGCCATCGACGTGGTGCAGGCGGCGCTGCAGCTGTCCAGCAACCACGGCCTGGCACGCAAAAACCCGCTGGAGCGCCACCTGCGCGACGTGCTGTGTGGCCGTGTGCACACCCCGCAGGAGGACAGCGCCCACATTGCCGCAGGCCGCCGCGCGCTGGACCTGGGCTGAGACGGTGAGAACGGATACGCCATGAATGCCGTGCTGGCCCCCCGCCCCCTGGTGGTGTTGAACCAGACCGGTGCCGAGACCGATGCCCTGGTAGCCGCAGCGGGCTTGCCCGTGGCCCTGGCCGACGATGCCGCTGTGCCTGCCTGGGAGCGCGCCGCTGATGCCGATGTGCTGTTCACCGGCCCGCGCAATGGCTGGCGCAATGCGCCCGCGCAGCCCCCGGCGGGCTGGCCGGGGGGCCTGCAGTGGGTGCATGTGGCGTCGGCGGGCATCGATTTCTTTCCGCCTTGGTTGCTGCAGGTGCCGCTGGTGACATGTTCACGCGGTGTGGCGGCTGTGCCCATTGCCGAATATGTGATCACGGCGCTGCTGGCACACCAGCGCGACTGGGACACACTGCGCGTGCAAGGGGCCGACCCATGGCGTGAGACCTTTGCGCGGGTGGACCAGCACCTGCCCGGCACCCTGCAGGGCCGCACGCTGGGCATTGCGGGCTATGGCGCCATTGGCCGCGCGGTGGCCGTGCGTGCACAGGCGCTGGGCATGCAGGTGGTGGCGCTGCGGCGTGGGGGTGCGCCGGTGGATGGAGGGGGTGAAGGCGTGCAGGCGGTGGGCTCCATCGAGCAGCTGCTGGCGGCATCTGACCACCTGGTGCTGGCCCTGCCCATCACCGCCCAGACCTACCACCTCATCAACGCGGCCACGCTGGCCCATGCGCGGCCGGGGCTGCACCTGGTGAACATTGCGCGCGGCGCCCTGGTGGACCAGCAGGCACTGCTGCATGCGCTGGATGCGGGCCGCCTGTCGGGCGCCACGCTGGATGTGACCGACCCCGAGCCTTTGCCCGACGGCCACCCTCTGTACCACCACCCGCGTGTGCGCATCACGCCGCATGTGTCGTGGGCCGCACAAGGAGCTGCGGAGGTGACGGCGCGCAAGTTTGTGGACAACCTGCAGCGCTTTGTGGTCGGGCTGCCGCTGCACGACGTGGTGGACAGGGAGCGCGGCTACTGAGCGCCGCAGGCCAGCGGGCCACCCCACCCACACCCCGCGCGCGCATGCGAAAACCGCATATGGATGCTTGCAAGCCTTCGTTGGCGCCGCGTGGGGTGGGTGATGCAATGAATGCCGAATCAACCTTGCCTTCATTGACCACACCATGCTGCGCCGCCAATTCCACCATCTGCTGACCGCCTCGGTCGCTGCCAGTTCATTCCTGTCGCCCGTCCTCACCCATGCCCAAACCTCGTCGCGCGTGCTGCTGCGTGCGGGCGACCAGAAGGGTGGGCTGCAGGCGCTGCTGGACGCAGCGGGCGAGCTCAAGAACCTGCCCTACGACATCAAGTGGAGCGAGTTCCCGGCGGCTGCGCCGCTGGCCGAGGCGCTCAACGCCAACGCGGTGGACTTTGGCCCCATTGGCGATGCGCCGCTGCTGTTCACGCTGGCGGCGGGCAGCCGGGTCAAGGCGTTTGCGGCCAGCCGCTCAGATGCCTACGGCACGGCCGTGCTGGTGGCGCCCCACTCGCCGCTCAAGACGGCGGCCGACCTCAAGGGCAAGAGCATTGCCACCAACCGGGGCTCCATCGGCCATCTGGTCACCCTCAAGGCGCTGGAGTCGGCAGGCCTCAAGGCCGACGATGTGCAGCTGCGCTTCATCCCGCCGCCAGACGCCAAGCTSGCGCTSACGCAGGGCTCGGTCGATGCCTGGGCCACSTGGGAGCCCTACACCGCGCTGGCCGAGRYCAGCSGCCATGCGCGCGTGCTGGTCAGCGGCCGGGGCCTGTGGTCGGGCCTGAGCTTTCTGGCGGCCACCGATGCGGCCCTGGCAGAAAAGCGTGCAGCGCTGGCGGACTTCAAGGAGCGCGTGGCGCGTGCGCAGGTGTGGTCGTACCAGAACGCCAAGCCGTTTGGCCAGTCGCTGGCGCGCATCGTGGGCATTCCGGCCGATGCGGCGCAGCTGCAGTTTGAGCGCCGCGCCACCCGCTGGCRGGACATCGACGCCCAGGTGCTGGCCGACCAGCAGAAGACGGCCGACTTTTATCTGGCGGCAGGCCTCATCAAGCAGAGGCTGGATGTGCGGGGCACGTTCGACACCAGTTTCAATGTGGGCAAGGGCTGAGGACGGCTGCTCCCGACCGTTCGCCGTTCGGCATTCGCCGTTTGCAGTCCGTCCGTCCCGGTGGGCGTTGGGCGGGTTGATGCGCTGGATGTCGTTCGCCAACCATCAACGGAACGCGCTGGTGTGTCCAACGCGCCCCTCCCTGACCTTGAGCCACCGGGGTGCATGCCACCCCGCGCCAGCAACCTTGCGCTGGCCGCACCACAATCGGGTCATATGACCTCTTCTTCGACGATGCTGCGGGTGATCAGCCTGGCAGCCTTTTGCAGCATGGCTTCCATGCGTGTCTGCGACCCGATGCTGGTGTCCCTGGCGCGCGAGTTTTCTGTCACCACGGGCGATGCGTCGGCCGTCATCGCGGCGTTTGCCGTGTCTTATGGCGTGCTGCAGTTGTTCTATGGCCCCCTGGGCGACCGGCTGGGCAAGGTGCGCGTGGTGATTGGCGCCACGTTTGCCTGTGCGCTCTTCAGCGGCGTGACGGCGCTGGCGCCCACGCTGCCGGTGCTGGTGGCGGCGCGGGCTGCCATGGGGGCGTCGGCGGCAGGCATCATCCCGCTGTCGATGGCATGGATTGGCGACAACGTGCCGTACGAGCAGCGGCAGGAGACCCTGGCGCAGCTGATGGTGGCCACGGTGTCGGGGATGATGGCCGGGCAGTGGTTTGGCGGCTTTGCGGTCGAGGCGCTGGGCTGGCGGGCTGCGTTTGTGGTGCTGTCGCTGCTGTTTTTGACCGCCGCCAGCCTGCTGTGGCGGCAAGCCCGCGCCATGGCGGCCAGCACGCCGGCACCTGCGGCTGGCAGTGCGGTGCCGCCCGCGTTTTCGCTGTCGGCGTACCTGGCCAACACGGCCGCGCTGCTGCGAATGCCCAGGGTGCGCTGGGTGCTGACCGTGGTGGCGGTGGAGGGCGCCCTGGCCTTTGGCACGCTGGCTTTTGTGCCCGCACGCATGGTGGACGGGTTTGGGCTGTCGGCCTCGGCGGCCGGCGGGGTGATGGTGCTGTATGGAGTGGGCGGGCTCATCTACAGCCTGCTGGCGCGCCGCTGGCTGGCGCTGCTGGGTGAGCGGGGCCTGGCGCTGATGGGTGCGTCGCTGATCGCCGCCGGGCTATTGCTGCTGGCCTGGGGGCCGGTGGCGGCCTGGGGGGTGCTGGGCTGCTTCTTTGCCGGGGTGGGGTTTTACATGCTGCACAACACGCTGCAGGTGCAGGCCACGCAGATGGCGCCCGAGGCCCGGGGCACGGCGGTCACGCTGTTTGCGTGCCTGCTGTTCCTGGGGCAATCGCTGGGCGTGCTGCTGGTGGCGGCCAGTGTGGACCGGGGCTGGATCGCGCCCGTGTTCTCGGTGGCGGCACTGGGGGTGCTGGTGCTGGGCGCGCTGGTGTCGCGCAAGGTGAATGGCCGGGTGGCGGTGCCCGCGGGAGCGTAGTCTGGAGTCGGCCGCACCGTGCAAATAACTTTGATGTCTTATTACTTTATTTTTTGATAGTTTGATTCTTTATGGCGCAATAGTACATTCCCTGATCTTTGTGTCTTTTGGGGCCGAACCCGCGCCGCCCGGCGTGTGGCGGCCCTTTGTGTTTCATGATCGAACTACGGGGTATCACCCAAACCTACCAGGGCTCACAAGGCCCGGTCGAGGCGCTCAAGGGCATCGACCTCACCATCCAGCCGGGCGAAGTGTTCGGCATCATCGGCAAGAGCGGCGCGGGCAAAAGCTCGCTGGTGCGGGTGATCAACCTGCTCAATCGGCCCACCACGGGCCAGGTCATCGTGGGCGGGCAGGACCTGACCCAGCTGAACGACGCGCAGCTGCGCGAGGCGCGCCGCGAGATCGGCATGGTGTTCCAGCACTTCAACCTGCTGTCGTCACGCACCGTGTTTGACAACGCCGCGCTGCCGCTGGAGCTGGCGGGCATGGACAAGGCCGCCATCCGCGAGCGTGTGAACCCGCTGCTGGAGCTGGTGGGCCTGTCGGCCCTGGCCGACCGCTATCCGGCGCAGATCAGCGGCGGGCAAAAGCAGCGTGTGGGCATTGCGCGTGCGCTGGCCAGCCGCCCCAAGGTGCTGCTGAGCGACGAGGCCACCTCGGCGCTGGACCCGGAGACCACGCGCTCCATCCTCGACCTGCTGCGCCAGGTCAACCGCGAGCTGGGCCTGACGGTGGTGCTCATCACGCACCAGATGCAGGTCATCAAGCAGGTGGCCGACCGCGTGGCCGTGATCGAGGCCGGCCGCATCGTGGAGCAGGGCCGGGTACTGGACGTGTTCACCCGCCCGCAGCAGGCCATCACCAAGAGCCTGATCGACGAGATCCTGCCGCAAGAGCTGCCCGCCAGCGTGCTGGACCATGTGCGCAAGCTGGCAGGCCAGCTGAGCGCAGGACGAACCGGCCAGCTGCTGCGCCTGTCGTACGCCGGGGACAGCGCTTACCAGCCCATCCTGTCGCAGCTGATCCGCCAGTTTGGCGTGGACATGAGCATCCTGCACGGGCAAGTGGATGAGATCCAGGACGAAACCTTTGGCTCGCTGGCCGTGTACGCCAGTGGCGAGGCCGAGAGCGTGCGGGGCGCCGTGGCACACCTGCGCGCGGGCGGGGTCGAGGTGGAAGAAGTGGCCGTGGCCGGTTAAGAGGGAGCACACATCATGTTCAACAACTTCACGCCAGCCATGCTGGATCTGTTTGCTTCGTCGCTGTGGGAGACGCTCATCATGGTCGGCATCTCCGGCCTGGTGGGCGGCTTGCTGGGGGTGCCGCTGGGCGTGTTCCTGCGCCTGACCGATGACGGCGGGGTGCTGGAGAACGGCCCCGTCAACAAGCTGGTGGGCTGGCTGGTCAACGCCGTGCGGTCCACGCCCTTCATCATCCTGCTGGTGGCCATCATCCCGTTCACGCGGCTCATCACCGGCTCGTCCATCGGCACGGCCGCAGCCGTGGTGCCACTGACCATTGCCGCTGCCCCGTTTGTGGCCCGCCTGGTCGAGGCCGCGCTGCGCGAGGTGGACCACGGCCTGGTCGAAGCCGCGCAGGCCATGGGTGCCACCACCAGCCAGATCGTGTGGAAGGTGCTGCTGCCCGAGGCTCTGCCCGGCATCGTGGCGGGCCTGACCATCACGTTCGTGAGCCTGACCGGCTACTCGGCCATGGCCGGAGCCATTGGCGGCGGCGGCCTGGGCGACCTGGGCATCCGCTACGGCTATCAGCGCTTTCTGCCCGAGATCATGCTGGCCGTGGTGCTGGTGCTGATCTTCTTTGTGCAGGCCGTGCAAAGCCTGGGCGACTGGGCGGTGCGCAAGCTGAGCCACCGTTGAGCGGTGAATGGTTTGCTATTGAATCAATAGCTGCTAGCGCATGATTCACTAGCGCTGGCGGCCTGTTTGGCTTCAAACCCACGCGGGGAGGCACTGCGGGGGGCTCTGCGCTGGTCCTGGCTCTCTCGCACCCTCTAGGAGAGGTGCAGAAGCCAATCTCAGCCCGGCACCCGGTAGTGGTAGCCGTAGGCCGTCTTGAACCCCATCGATTCATACAGCCGCAGCGCAGGCGTGTTCTGCGCCCGCACCTGCAGGTAGGCGCTGGTTGCACCGGCCTCCATGCCCCAGTGCAGCAGCGCTTGCACAAGCGCGCGCCCGCGTCCGCCGCCCCGGTGTTCAGGCGCCACAGCCAGGTCGTACAGGCCCACCGCGCCGCGCTCCAGCACCGCCAGGCCAAAGCCCACGGCATGGCCCTGGGCGTCGTGTTGCAGCGCATAGCCCACCGGGTGGGCGATGGCGTCGAGGATGCTGCGGTGCAGGTTGCGGTGGTGCGGCGCCACGCCGTTGGCCGCCGCAAAGCCTTCCAGCCACGCGGGCGATGGCGAGGCGCTGACCACGGTGCTGCCATCGGGCCGGGGCACCGAGCCCGGCGCCAGCGGCCGGTGCAGGACCAGCGAGGGGTCGAAATGCTGGTAGCCCGCGTCCGCCAGCTCCTGGTCGGCCTCGGCCGGGGCCAGGGGGGAGATGCGGAAGACGGCGGGCAACCCATGCCGCGCATACAGCGCCGCCGCCGCCTCGCGCACGCCGTCAAACGGCGCGCCGGGCACCAGCGCGTTGACCGAGTTGGCGCGCTTGGTGTAGCCGCCCGACAGCCGGAACACCCAGCCCCGGTGAAATACCGTCTGGTGCGCGGGCCAGGCGTTGAAGGCGCGTTCTTCCAGCGCGCGGACGAGGGCTGCGGGGGCGGTGTTGGCGATGGAGGCGGCGGTGTCGGTCATCGCAGGTTTATACCAACCCACCTTGACCATTCACCTCGCCCGCCACCCTGTGCGACAACTCTGTGCAACTGCTCTTGGCCACTCGGTCAGTCGGTGGTGATCTTGTTGTCTGCCACCAGCTTGGCAAAACGTGCGGTGTCGGCCGCAATCTGCTCGGCCATCTGCGCCGGGGTGTTGCCGATGGGTTCGGCGCCAATGTCGTGCATGCGCTTTTGAAAGTCCGGCGATTGGATGACCTTGACCATTTCGGTGTTCAGCCGCGCCACCACATCGGCGGGCGTGCGGGCGGGGGCCAGCACACCAAACCAGGTGCCGATGTCAAAGCCCGCAAAGCCGCTTTCTTGCAGTGTGGGCACATCGGGCAGGGTGGACGAGCGCTTGGCCGTGGTCACCGCCAGGGCGCGCAGCTTGCCCGCCTTGATGTGCGGCAGCACGGGGGTGACGGTGTCGAACGACATCGACACCTGCCCGCCCAGCAGGTCGGTGGTGAGCGGGCCGCTGCCCTTGTAGGGCACATGCAGCAGGGGCTGGCCGATGGACGTGGCGAACTGCGTGCCGATCAGGTGCTGCGCCGTGCCCGCGCCGTTGGAGCCGTAGGAGAACTTGTTGGGCGTGGCCTTGATCAGCGCCACCAGCTCCTTCACGTCCTTGGCGGGCGTGGCCGCGCTCACGGCCAGCACGTTGGGCACCAGCGCCACGGTGGTGATGGGTGCAAAACTCTTTTGAAAGTCGTAGTTGAGCTTTTTGTACACGCTCGTTGCAATGGTGTGGTGCACCGCGCCCATCAGCAGCGTGTAGCCGTCGGCAGGSGCCTTGGCCACGTAGTCGGCCCCGATGGTGGCGCCCGCGCCGCCCCGGTTTTCCACGATCACGGGCTGGCCCAGGGCTGTGCCCAGTTTTTCGCCCAGCGCGCGTGYCAGCACATCGGTAGTGCCGCCCGCTGCAAAGGGCACAACGATGGTGACGGGCTTGGCCGGCCAGGCCTGCGCGTGCGCCGGTGCGCTGGGCAGGGCACAGGCAGCGCCAGCCAGGGCGGCCAGCGCCAGCAGGTGGTGGCGGCGTGTGGAGGGCGTTGTGGGCGGCGTTGACGGTGGGTGGTGGGGGGTTGCAATGCGTGGCATGGTTGTCTCCGTTGGGTTGTGTTTCTTGTGGTTGCTGGGCTAGGGACGTCGGTGCATGGCGTCAGCCCGTGGC
>NZ_JBGFFF010000129.1:0-12584 GCF_056175785.1 Acidovorax sp. LjRoot204 | reverse complement strand
ACAGGTCATCAAGCCACCTTACGCCACGTACTACGGCCAATGGCAGGCGGTGCTGGCGGACCCGGAAGACACCGTGTTCCGGATAAGCGCTGTGGGTGTACCGCGTCACGTCGCTTGAGCTAGCCCCTGCACGGCCACGCCATCGACGGCAGCCGACCACCCAGGCATCGGCGGGGCGGACAAGCGCCCACCCCTGCCTCCCAAGTCACGCGTCAATAAGCCTTGAAGTTGGCCGCCACCCGCTGGTTCAAGTAGTCGCCCGCGGCAATCGCCGGGTACTTCTTGCCGGGCCCTTCGATGATGGCGTCGCGGTTGGCCTGGGCAAAGAAGGCGATGCTGTAACGCGGCCCCATGTACTCGCCGGGCAGAGGGTTCTTCACACGGTGGAAGTTGCTGGGCAGCTGGTCGTCGCTCCAGCGCATCAGCATGTCCCCGATGTTGCAGGTGATGGCCTGCTCGTCGGGCTCCACCGAGGTCCAGGCCTGGGTGTCCATCTCCTTGCCCGGGCACACCTGCAGGCCGCCCTGGCCCTGGCGCTGAAAGAGCAGGGTCAGGCAATCAAAGTCGGTATGCGCCCCGGCGCGCCACAGGCCCAGGCTGGCTTGTTGCTCGGGCGGGGTCGCAAAGTAGTGCAGCAGGCGCAAGGTGCTTTGGTAGCTGGCCTGCGCAGGGTCGTGCGCTCGGGCAAAGAAGGCCTCGTCAAACCCCAGCTTCCACGCAAAACACGACAGCACCTGCATGGCCACCTGCCAGCACTGGCCTTCGAAGGTCAGCATGGTGGATTGAAAGCCCGCCAGCTCCTCGTCGGTGGGCCACAGGCCTGCCATGTGCGGGCGGGTGATCTGGTACGACTCCTTCTGGTCCGGAGTGCCGGTGGAGGGGCGCACCTGCGCGCGGCTCTCCCAGCCCACGTTGAGCGCCTTCTTGAGCGGGTACTGCGCCTTCACGGCATCCGGCAGCGCAAAGAAACGCTCGGTCATCGCAAAGGCGTTGTGCACCTCGGCCAGGTCAATGCCGTGGTTCACGATCTGGAAAAAGCCGACATCAACGGCGGCGTCCCACAGCTGGTCGGCAATCTCGTTCTTGCGCTGCGCAAAGTGGCTGAGGTCGATGCGGCGGATCTCGCGGCTCGCGGTTTCCGAGCCCATCGCGCCCATGCGCGTTTCTTTTTGCAGTTCGGCGAGGTCGTAGGTGGCAGTGGTGGTCATGCAGTTCTCCTGAAGACAAGTGGAAGGAAGAAAGGCCCTCCCGCTGGGTGCTTCAAGAGTGGGTGGCACCGCATGCGGCGGCCGTCCTTTCAACCCTTGAAGCCACGGTGTGCAAACGCACACCGCTGCGCGCACAGCGGGCTTCAAGAGCAATTTCCGACTGGCATCTCCCCGCGCAGGATGGCACAGGGGGCAATGCAGTGAACGCTTCTACTCTTGCCAACAGCGATGCAAGAAGAATGCCCACGGCGCCATGCATGTGTGCCCACGCAGGTTGAGAGCGCTTGTGCACGCGCATCAAAAGCCATGCATACATGTCACTGATTGTGATTGGCATGCCAAATGCATAGCGCCCTGCACCACAACGGCGGGCGTGCAGACAGTCCGGCGTTGCACAACGACAGCCACCCACCCACCATCGACGGAGACACCTACACCATGCACGCGCTCATGTCTGCACCCCCAGCCAGCTTTGACGACCCTACCCCCATCAACGACACGGACGGCACCTACCTGCGCCAGGCCATCGCGTGGTCGTGCACGGCCCGCGCGCGCGGCAACCGCCCGTTTGGTGCGGTGGTCATCAGTGCCGAAGGGCGCCTGCTGGCCGAGGCCTACTGCAACACCACCGAGACCGGCGACTGCACCGGTCACGCCGAGACCAATGCCGTGCGCCAGCTCAGCCCGCGCGTGGGGCGCGATGCCCTGGCCAAGGCCACGCTGTATTCGTCGGCCGAGCCCTGCGTGATGTGYGCGGGCGCSATCTTCTGGTCGRRCATYGGSCGCGTGGTGTTYGGCATYGAYGCCGAGCGSCTGCGCGTGTTCCGGGGCGAGCGGSCSGASCAGCGCGAYGCCGAGCTGTCGTGCCGCGACGTGTTTGCCGCCTCGCCCCACGCCATCGAATGCATCGGCCCGGCGCTGGTCGAAGAAGCCAGCGCGCCCCATATCGGGTTCTGGAAAGTCTGACCCACTCCTGCGCGGGCAGAATCTGCGGCGCACACTCTGCCATCGCCCATCCCCCATGCCTCGCACCAAAGCCATGACCGAATCCGAAGCCGAAGCCGCCTCCGGCGCGCTGCTCAGCCGCGCCAAACAGGGGCGCGAACGCATCTTGGGCGCCATCCGCGAGGCAGCCATTGCCGAGTTCAGTCGCCATGGTTTCAAGGGGGCATCCACCAAAGCCATCGCCGAGCGCGCCGGGCTGACCAAGCCCCAGCTGCACTACTACATCAGCAGTAAGGAAGAGCTGTATGAAGAGCTGCTGTACTCGGTGCTCAACGGCTGGTCGGGCGCCTTCATTTTTGACAGCAACAGCGACGATCCCAAGAAGGTGTTGAGCAGCTACGTGCGCAAAAAGCTCGACTACGCGCYGGACAACCCGGGCCTGTCGCGCATCTTCACCACCGAGGTGCTGGGCGGTGGGCGCAATCTGGGCAAGTACTGGCCGGTGGCCGTCAAGTCCACCCAGCAGAAGGTGGACCTCATCAACCGCTGGATTGCCGAAGGCCGCATGCGCAAGGTGGACGCCAAGGTTTTGCTGATGCAGATCTGGGGCATGACGCAGCACTACGCCGACTACGGCGTGCAGGTGCACATCATGCTGGGCTTGGCGCCCGACGAGCCCATCGACCGCGAGCCCATCGTGCGCGAACTCACCAGCTTTGTGCTGCTGGGCTGCGGCCTCGCACCAGGCTAAGGCCCCCGCCCCATTCTGGGCATCCCTTAGGTGCCCGAGGGGCGAATCCCGGGCAATTTGCACCAGCACGCGGCGTCAAAAGCCCCTTTCAGGCCGCGTTGATCCACCACAAAGACGTTTGACCGCTTTTTGTGGCTGGCACAGCCTTTGCAATAGTTTGACCAATCGATCAAATCACATGGTCAAACAATGCAGACAGCCCCTGACACCGCCGACGCCGCCCGCACAGAACACGCATTCGAGCTGATCCTGCAGCGCAGCCAGATGCGCTTGCCCGTCGCCCCCGGCGAGAGCATGGCCGATGTGCTGCAGCTCGCTGGCGTACCGCTGGAAACCCTGTGCGAGCAGGGCGTGTGCGGCACCTGCGTGACCCGCTGGCTGGACGGCGAGCCCGACCACCGCGACAGCTGCCTGAGCGCTGCAGAGCAAGCCACCCACGTCGCCGTGTGCTGCGCACGCAGCCACAGCGCCACGCTCACGCTGGACCTGTAGGCCCATCCCCCACAACCCGAAGGACCCCCGCCATGCGCATCCTCGTGATCTATTGCCACCCGGTAGAGACCAGCTACAACGCCGCACTGCACACCGAGGTGGTGCAGCAGCTGCGCGGCGCGGGCCATGAGGTGGACGACTGCGACCTGTACGCCGAGGGCTTCAACCCCGTGATGACACGCGAAGAGCGCCTGGGCTACCACGAGGTGCCCAACAACCAGTTGCCCGTGCAGGGCTATGTGGACCGCCTGCTCTGGGCCGAAGCCGTGGTCTTCTGCTTTCCCACCTGGTGCTTTGGCATGCCGGCGATGCTCAAGGGATTTTTCGACCGCGTGCTCATGCCCGGCGTGGCCTTTGACATCAGCGATCCGCACAACGTCAAACCCTCGCTCACGCACATCAAGCGCATCTCAGCCGTGGTCACTTACGGGCGCCCCCGCTGGACGGCCCTGTTCATGGGCGACCCGCCGCGCAAGTCCATCACCCGCTACATGCGCCTGCTCACGGGCGGCAAGGCGCGGGTGGACTACCACGCCTACTACCACATGAACGTGGCCACACCGCCCCGGCTGGCGGCCTTCAAAGCCCGCGTGGGCCAGGCGATGGCGCGCTTTGCATAAGACCACGTTCTAAAGGCCACGGCATGCACGCATCCAACACCCCCGACCACATCCTGCGCGCCCGGCTGCCGCGCTGGCTGCTGCCCTCCGCGTGGCCGCAGCAGGGCCACCAGCCCGCACTGGCCGACCTGCAGCTGGCCCAGGGCCGCATCGTGCAAGTGCTGCCCCACGGCACCCAGCCTGCGCTACACGGCGCTGTATGGGACGTGGCAGGCGCGCTGGTGCTGCCCGGCCTGGTCGATGCGCACACCCACCTGGACAAGGCCTTCACCCTGCCGCGCATGGGAGAGGTCAAACCCGGCCTGCTGGGCGCCATCGAGGCCATGATGGTGGATCGCCAAAGCTGGACCGAAGCAGACACCCACGCCCGCGCCAGCCGCGCGCTGCAATGGGCCTACGACGCAGGCACCGTGCACCTGCGCACCCACTGCGACTGGTGGGAGCCCGACGCGCAGCCACTGGCCTGGAACGTGTTGCGCGCACTGGCCCACGACTGGGCCGACCGCATCACGCTGGAGCGCGTAAGCCTGATCCCCCTGCACCTGTACGCAGACCGCAGCGCCGCCCTGCGGCTGGCGGCCACCGTGGCTGCGAGCGGCCCTGGCGCCTTGCTGGGCGGGTTTGTGCACTCTACCAACTGGGACCCGCAGGCGCTGCGCCACCTGTTGGAAGCCGCACAACACCATGGCCTGAACGTGGACCTGCATGTGGACGAAGAACTGCACCCCGGCGCCCAGGGCTTGGCGACCACCGCCGCACTGCTCAAAGAACTGCGCTTTGAAGGCCATGTGGTCTGCGGCCACACCTGCGCGCTGGCCGCACAGGACGAGGCCACGGCCCTCGCCACGCTCGATGCCGTGGCACAAAGCCCCATCACCCTGGTCACGCTGCCCATCACCAACCTGCTGCTGCAGGACGCCACCACCGGCCGCACGCCGCGCCAGCGTGGTCTGACGCTGGTGAAGGAGGCCCGTGCACGCGGCATCCCGGTGCTGGTCGCCAGCGACAACGTGCAAGACCCGTTCTGCCCCGTGGGCAGCTTTGACCCGCTGGAAGCCCTGGCCACGGGTGTGCTGGCTGCGCAGCTGGATGCACCTTTCGACCAATGGAGCGAATCGCTGTGCCGCGCCGACTGGCTGTGCACCGGCCGCACTGGCACCACGGCGCTGCCGCTGCAGCCTGGCACGGTGGCTGACCTGCTGGTCTTCACGCAGGCTGACCACTGGGGCTTTCCATCGCGCGCACAAAGCCGTGTGGTGCTGCGCCAGGGCCGCGTCGCCAGCGGCTATGCACCGGCTGCCTGGCATGTGCCAACCACCCAATCCGCAAGGAGCCTCGCATGAGCCCCACATCTGCGCCAGGTATCGCCCAGCCCCTGGCCCGCTACGCCGCATGGCGCCGCGCAGGCGACTTCATCTACCTGAGCGGGATCATTGCCGTGGACCCTGCCGCCAGCCGCATCGTGCGCGGCTACGACGACATCCCGCGTGAGGCCGCCACGCTGATTGGCCGCACGGGCGAGTTCAGCAGCGACATCAAGGAAGGCCCCATCCTCGCGCAGAGCTGGTATGTGCTCGACCGCATCCGCCAGACCATTGAGGCCGCCGGCGGCCAGATGTCCGACGTGTTCAAGCTGGTGCAGTACTTCAAGAATCTGGACCACTTCCCACAGTACAGCCGCGTGCGCAAGCTGTTCTTCCCCGGCGAGCCACCCGCATCCACCGTAGTGGAAGTGAGCGGCATGTTGCCCACGCCCGACATCCTCATCGAGGTGGAGGCCACGGCCTACCTCCCCTTGCGCTGACAACGCCTTCCTTCACGAAAGAACCACCCATGCTGCACGGCTACAACCCGCCCCACCGCTACCTGCCCTACCTGAGCTGGACCGAGATCGCAGACCTGCCGGACAAGGAGAACACCGTCATCGTGCTGCCCACGGGCGCCACCGAGCAGCATGGCCCGCACCTGCCCTGTGCGGTGGACACGGTGATCAGCGCGGGTGTGGTGGGCCATGCGCTGGCGCGCCTGCCGGCCGATGTGCCTGCGTTCGCGATGGCGCCCATCACCTACGGCAAGTCCGAAGAGCACCTGCACTTCCCCGGCACCGTCACGCTCAGCGGCGAGACCCTGCTGGCCACCATGAACGAGGTGGGCGAGTCGGTGTACCGCGCGGGCTTTCGCAAGCTGCTGTTTGTCAACGGCCACGGCGGCCAGCCGCAGGTGATGGAGATGTGCGCACGCGAGTTGCGCCTGCGCCATGGCGACTTCATCGTGGTGCCCAGCTTCACCTGGCGGGTACCACATGTGGCGGGCAAGTACCTGTCCGACACCGAAAAGAAACTGGCCATGCACGCAGGCCACGCCGAGACGGCGTTGATGCTGGCGTTGGCTCCCGACACCGTGCACATGGAGCGTGCGGTAGTCAACTATCCGCCCGTTTTTGACTCGCCCCTGCTCTCACCCGACGGCCGCCCGGCCTGCGCCTGGAGTGCGCGCGACTTCGGCCCCAGCGGAATCATTGGCGACCCGCTGCCCGCCACGGCCGAACAGGGCCACGCCATCCTCGACTCGCTGGCCGTGAGCTGGGCCGCCGCCATTACCGAGCTGCATCGGCTGCAGTGGGCACCGCGCACTGAGCCCACCTGGGGCCGCGCCCATCACACCGGCCACGTGGAGCACTCCAGCGCACTGGCCTGAAACCTGCGAACGCTATCGCAAAACCTTTTCGCCTTTCCCTTCGTTGTCCCTTCGTTCCACCTCCACCACCCTACCGGAGTACCAACATGATGAAGACCGCCTCCCGCCTTTCCAAACTTGGTGCAGCCGCGCTGCTCGCTGTTGGTGCCGTCGGCACCATGCAAGCCCACGCGCAGGAAAAGTTCACCTACATGACCAACTGGTATGCGCAGGCCGAGCATGGCGGCTTCTACCARGCGGTGGCKMYGGGCMTSTACAARAAGYACGGSCTGGAYGTGACCATCAAGATGGGCGGCCCSCAGGTCAACATCRYGCAGATGATGGCCGCCGGCCAGGCCGAMTGCRTSATGGGKTCGAGCGACCTGCAGATGATSCAGATGCGTGAAGGCGGCGTGCCCGTGGTCAACGTGGCGGCCKTSTTCCAGAAGGAYCCGCAGGTRCTSATYGCSCACGAGGACGTSAAGAARTTCGARGACCTCAAGGGCAAGACCATCCTGATCGCCTCGTCGGCCCAGCGCGGCTACTGGCCCTGGCTCAAGGCCARGTWCGGCYTCAMSGACKMACAGACGCGCCCCTACACCTTCAACATCCAGCCCTTTGTCGCTGACAAGAACTCCGCCCAGCAGGGTTACCTGACGTCCGAGCCGTTTGCGATTGCCAAGGCGGGCGTCAAGGCGAACACGCTGATGTTCAGCGACCAAGGCTACCCAGCCTACGCCACCACCATCTCGTGCATGGAAAAGACGGTGAAGGACCGCAGCGCCGCCGTGGCCTCGTTCGTGAAGGCATCGATGGAAGGCTGGAAGAGCTATCTGGCCGACCCCGCCCCGGCCAACGCGCTCATCAAGAAGGACAACCCCAACATGACCGACGAGCAGCTCGCCTACAGCGTGGCCAAGCTCAAGGAAATGGGCATGGCCACGGGTGGTGACGCCGCCACCATGGGCATCGGCGTCATGACCGACGCACGCGCCAAGGCCAGCTACGACTTCCTGGTGGACGCCAAGCTCATCGACCCTGCCAAGGTGAAGCTGGCCGAGACCTACACCACGTCGTTCGTCAAAGACCTCAAGGTTCTTCCTTGATCCCCCCTGAGTCGCTTCGCGCCTTCCCCCAAGGGGGACAACGCCCTCGCTGCGGGGCGGCCCTTGCTCGGCGTTCGCTGGCTCGGGCCGCGCCAGTTTCCAGCGGCTGGCGCCAAGCCAAGCGCTACGACAGATAAGCCCCATCGCCCTGACACAGCGGCCAGCCTCCCCGGCCACATCCATCGAAAGGCACCACCATGTCCATTCCCGCTGCCTCGCCACCTCTGGCACCCGCGCCGCGCCCCACACCTGCCGTGGAGGTGCTCTCGGCCGAAAAAACCTACCCCAATGGCACSCAGGCSCTGCTGCCGGTGGACCTGACSATYGMSGAAGGCGAGTTCGTCACSCTGCTSGGSCCYTCGGGCTGCGGCAAGAGCACGCTGCTSAARATGGTGGCAGGCCTGCTGGAGCCCACCGACGGCCGCCTGCACCTGTGGCGCAAGCCCGTGGCGCAGCTGGAAGAGAGCGGCAAGAAGATGGCGTTTGTCTTCCAGTCGCCCACGCTCATGCCCTGGGCCAGTGTGCAGACCAACGTGCGCCTGCCGCTGGACCTGGCAGGCGTGCCGCGTGCCGAGGCCGACGCGCGCGTGACCGAAGCGCTGGCGCTGGTGGGCTTGTCCAAGTTTGCCAACGCCCTGCCCCGTGCACTGTCGGGCGGCATGCAAATGCGCGTGTCGATTGCGCGCGGCCTGGTCACCCAGCCCGACCTGCTGCTGATGGACGAGCCCTTTGGCGCACTCGACGAAATCACGCGCCACAAGCTCGACGCCGACCTGCTGGATCTGTGGCGCAAGAAGAAGCTCACCGTGATCTTTGTGACGCACTCGATCCACGAGGCGGTGTTCCTCTCCAGCCGCGTGGTCATGATGGCCGCGCGCCCCGGCCGCGTGGTCGAAGAGTTCTGCATCGACGCGCCCTACCCCCGCACGGCCGACTTCATGGTGTCGCCCGAATTCAGCCGCTACGCCAAGCTGCTGCAGGACAGCCTGCTTCGCGCCAGCGTGGACACCGAGGAGACCGTGGCATGAGCACCCCCTTCCCTTCCGCACCGATGGCGTCGCCCGTGGTCACCGCCCACCCCGCAGCCGCACCGCGCTCAGCGCCTGCACCAGTCGCTGCCAAACCTGCCGCCAAGGCCACACCCAAACGCCCGCCGCTCATGGCCCAACCCCGCGTGCAGCGCGTGGTGTACCCCGTGCTGGTCGGCCTGGTGCTGATCGCGCTCTGGCAGGGGCTGGTCACGGCCATGGAGCTACCGCCCTACCTGGTGCCCTCACCCATCCTGATGATGAAGACGCTGTTCACCGACTGGGCCGCCCTGGGCGGCTCGCTGTGGGTCACCGTCAAGATCACGGTGCTGGCCTTTGTGGTGGCCACGGTGGCGGGCGTGCTGATCTCGTTCCTGTTTGTCCAGAGCAAACGCATCGAGACCGCGCTCTTCCCCTACGCCGTGCTGCTGCAGGTCACGCCCATCGTGGCCGTGGCACCGCTCATCATCATCTGGGTCAAGGACCCGACGGCATCGATGGTGATCTGCGCCGCACTGGTCGCCCTGTTCCCCATCATCAGCAACACCACGCTGGGCCTGCGCAGTGTGGAGCCTGACCTGCAAAGCTACTTCCAGCTCAACCGCGCCACGCGGCTGCAGACGCTGCTGCGCCTGCGCATCCCCAGCGCGCTGCCCTACTTCTTTGGCGGGCTGCGCATTTCCAGCGGCCTGGCGCTCATCGGCGCCGTGGTGGCGGAGTTTGTGGCGGGCACCGGGGGACAGGGTGCGGGGCTGGCGTACCAGATCCTGCAGGCCGGCTTTCAGCTCAACATCCCGCGCATGTTTGCTGCACTGCTGCTGATTTCGCTCACTGGCGTCGCCTTGTTCGTGCTGATGGCCTGGCTCACCCGTGTCGCCCTGGGCGGCTGGCACGCCAGCGAAACGTCGCACGACTAGCCCTTTCAACCCCATCGCCAACACACCGCGCGCAGCCAATGGCGCGCGGCAAGGGCTTTCTTATGCCCAAAACGGCCACCAGCGGCCAAGGAGATACCGACATGACCACCACCGCCCATCAACTGCCCGACCTGCTGCCCGACCTCGACTGGATTGCTGACCCGCTGCGCGTGGGCCGCCTCTCACAGGACTTTGCCTGGTTCAGCCCCGTGCTCAAACGCGACCTGGCGGGCAAGCGCGGCGACATCGCCGTGCGCCCGCGCACCGAAGCAGAGATCCGCCAAGTGGTGGCCGCCTGCGCCAGCGCGGGCATTCCCCTCACCGTGCGCGGCAGCGGCACCGGCAACTACGGGCAAAGCACGCCGCTGCACGGCGGCGTGATCCTGGACCTGTCGGGCTACAACGCATTTGGCTGGGTGCGCGGCGGTGTGGGCCGCGCGCAGTCGGGCATCCGGCTGGCAGACTTTGATGCGCAGGCCAAGCCCCATGGGCAAGAGCTGCGCTGGCTGCCCAGCACCTACCGCAGCGCCACGCTSGGCGGSCTGTTYGGCGGYGGCTTTGGGGGGGCAGGCTCCATCAACCACGGCCCGCTGGCCGCGCCTGGCAACGTGCTGGCCGTGCGTGCGATGACGGTGGAGCCCGAACCGCAGATCATCGAACTGCACGGCCCCGAAGCCATGCTGCTGCACCACACCTACGGCACCAACGGCATCGTGCTGGAGCTGGAAGTAGCCCTGGCCCCTGCCGTGGAGTGGACCGAATGTATCGCTACCTTCGACAAGTTTGACGACGCGCTGGACTTTGCCGACCGCTTTGGCAGCGCCCCCGGGCTGGAGAAAAAAGAGGTGTGTTTTCTGGCCGCACCCATCCCGCAATACTTCACCAGCCTGGCCGAGCACTTGCCCGCCGACCAGCACGCGGTGCTGATGCTGGTAGCCCCGCACTCCGAAGCCGGCATGCGCGACATGGTGGCCCAGCACGGCGGTCAGGTCACCTACCGCAAGACGGCCGACGAAGTGGCCAGCAGCCACAAGACGCTGCTCGAATACACCTGGAACCACACCACCCTGCACGCCCTCAAGGTGGACAAGGGCCTGACCTATATCCAGAGCGGCTTCAACCCCATGCACCGCCTCAAGCAGGTGAAGGCGCTGGAGGCCGCGCTGAAGGGCGAGGTGATGATGCACCTGGAGTTCTTGCGCACCAAGGAAGGCGCCTTCAACTGCAGCGGCCTGCAGATCATCCGCTACACCACCGAAGAGCGTCTGAACCAGATCATGCAGATCTACCGCGACCACGGCGTGCAGATCAACAACCCACATGTGTACATCGTGGAAGACGGCAAGCAGAACAACCTGGACCCGGCCGTGGTGGGCATGAAGCGCCGCTTTGACCCCCAGGGCCTGCTCAACCCGGGCAAGCTGCGCAGCTGGTACCCGGCCGAACCCACAGCCCCCGTGCAGACACCTGTACGCCAAACAGCGTAGAGAAAACGGGTGACGCGTGTCGCACCCACAGGCCTCTACCTCTTGCCTGCAGGGCATAATCAGCTACTCATTTAGTAGCAAACCATCGAAACATGCCCTGGCACGCCCGCCTTCAGCTCGACTACACGGCAGAACATAGCGCCCGCACGGTAGCCCGCTACGAGCACAACGGGCCGCTGCGCATCCTGCAAAGCCTSTAYCCCGAGGGCGAYGCSATCTGCCACAACGTGCTGGTGCAYCCGCCSGGCGGSCTGGTGGGCGGCGACACGCTGGACATCACCACCACCGTGGGCCCCGGCGCCCATGGCCTGGTCACCACGCCCGGTGCCACGCGCTTCTACCGCTCCACCGGCCCGCTGGCGCTGCAACGCAGCCACCTCACCCTGGCCGAAGGCGCGCGCCTGGAGTGGCTGCCGCTCGAAGCCCTGTGCTACAGCGCCTGTCACGCTGAAAACCACCTCACGTTGAACCTCGCCCCCGGCGCCGAATGCATCGCCTGGGACGTGACCGCACTGGGCCTGCCGCACGCGGGCCAGCCGTTTGAACAAGGCCGCTTCACCCAGCACCTGGAAGTGCCCGGCCTGTGGCTCGAGCGCGGCGTGATCAACGCCGCCGATGAACGCCTGCTGAGCAGCCCGTTGGGCCTGGCAGGCCACCGCTGTATGGCCAGCCTGTTCTTTGCCGCTGGCACGCCCCTGGACCGCACCCGCCGCGACGCTGCGCTGGACGCCGCCCGTGCGGTGATGGATCAGCACCCCCAGGTCAAGGCAACCGCAGGCGCCACCAGCCCCAACGACCGCATGGTGGTGGTGCGCGTGCTGGCGCCGCAGGTGGAGCCCGCGATGAAACTGCTCAAGGCCGTGCGGGTGGTGTGGCGTCGGGCGATGTGGTCGCTGGAAGGGGAAGCACCCCGGATCTGGGCGATGTAAGGGGCCGATCAAAACTGCCCTGCAGGAGGTCAGCGCTTACCAGGATCCAGTGTGAGCCGCGAGGCCAGCAGGTCAGCGGTGTACCGCAGGCGGCCGATGTCCACGTCGGCCTGCACGCCACGGCTGAAGCAGCACAACGTGCCATATATCTCCCCGCCCGAAAGCCGCACCGGCGTGCTCAGATGCGTGCCGATGGGAAAGCCGGGGTTGGGTGCCCGGCCCGCCACCACCAGGGGCCCGGCGTCCTTGATCGCTTCAGGCAAGCGCCCCTCGATCACCCACTGACACCAGCTTTCCTCCACGGGGTCCGATCTGCCCGGCTGCACTGCGGAAAAGTCTGCGGCGCTGTCCACCGCCTTAATGGTTCTGCGCCCCTCGGTGATCTGGGACACGAAGGCTACGTCCATGTTGAGGCGGGTGCGCAG
>NZ_JBGFFF010000128.1:0-12815 GCF_056175785.1 Acidovorax sp. LjRoot204 | reverse complement strand
GATCTGCACCACGTCTGCCCCTGCACGAATCTTGCTCACTGCGTCGTCGGCGCTCATGATGCCGCCGACACCAATGATGGGGAATCCGCTGCCCAAGGTTGCGCGCAGCTGCCGAATGACCTGGTTGCTGGCTTCCAGCACCGGAGTGCCACTCAACCCCCCCGTCTCTTCTGCGTGGCGCATGCCCTGCACCGCAGCGCGGCTGATGGTCGTGTTGGTGGCAATCACACCGTCCATGCCGTGGCGCTGCAGCGTGGCGGCGATCACTGCCACCTGGGCTTCATCCAGGTCCGGTGCAATCTTCACGAAAACCGGCACGCGCCGCTGGTGCTGGGCGGCCAGCGTCTCACGGCGCTCGGCAATCGCTCCCAGCAGTGCATCCAGCGCGGCATCGCTTTGCAATGCGCGCAGGTTCTGGGTGTTGGGTGAGCTGATGTTGACCGTCACATAGTCGGCATGGGGGTATACGCCCTCCAGGCAGATCAGGTAGTCGCTGGTGGCGTTCTCTATGGGCGTGGTGGCGTTCTTGCCGATGTTGAGACCGAGCAGCATGGGGTGCTGACGGTTCTGCTTGCGAAACTGCGCCTGCTGCACATTGCGCAGGAAGGCATCCAGGCCTTCGTTGTTGAAGCCCAGACGGTTGATGAGTGCGCGGGCCTCGGGCAGGCGAAACATGCGCGGCTTGGGGTTGCCCGGCTGCGCTTTAGGGGTCACAGTGCCCACTTCCACAAAACCGAAACCCATGGCGCCCAGCGCGTCAATGCAGCGCGCATTCTTGTCCAGGCCCGCCGCCATGCCCACGCGGTTGGGAAACTTCAGCCCCGCCAGGGTGATGGGGTCGTTCACAGTTTCGTTGCACCAGGCCCACTGCAGCGGCGTGCGCTGCCCGCGCGCCAGCATGTCCATGGTGAGTTCGTGGGCGGCCTCGGCATCCATGCCGAAGAGAAAGGGGCGGGTGAGGGCGTAGGGGATCAGGGACATGGGGAGATAATTCAGGATTACCCCCGATTTTCTCCCATGACGACCACCACTCCCCTGACCCAAGACGAACTCAAGACCCTGGTAGGCCAAGCCGCGCTGCAATACGTGGTGCCTGGCGAGATTGTGGGGGTGGGCACCGGCTCCACCGTCAACAAGTTCATTGACGCCCTGGCGGGCATGAAGGACCAGATCAAGGGCGCTGTATCCAGTTCCGTAGCCAGCACCGAACGCCTGAAGGCACTGGGTATTGCCGTGTTCGATGCCAATGAGGTGCCATCGCTCTCCGTCTACATCGACGGCGCGGACGAGATCGACGGTCAGGGTTACATGGTCAAGGGCGGCGGCGCTGCACTGACACGCGAGAAGATCGTGGCAGCATTGGCCGAGCGCTTTGTGTGTATTGCCGACGAATCCAAGTTGGTGAAGGCCCTGGGCCAGTTCCCGTTGCCGGTGGAGGTGATCCCGATGGCTGCCAATCACATTGCGCGCCGTTTTGCCGCCATGGGTGGACAGGCCAGCCTGCGACTCAAGGACGGACAGCCACTGGTGACTGACAACGGCCAGCACATTCTGGATGTGAAGGGCTTGTCCATCACCGACCCGCTGGCGTTCGAGTCAGAGATCAACCAATGGCCTGGCGTGGTGACCGTGGGTGTGTTTGCCCACCAGAAGGCATCCGTGTGCCTGCTGGGTACGGCGCAGGGCGTGAAGACCATCACCTATTGAGGAATGGTGGTGGGGTGGGTGACAAGTCCACCCCCATAGTTCACCAATACAAAAGGGGCCTCTGGAGGCCTCTTTCTGTTGGGTGGAGGTGAATGGAAGGACGTAGCCGCCTGGAGGGGGCTACATCACAGTGTCAGAACCGGATACCGGCGGGATTGCTTGGTGTTGGGCCGTCATTGACCGGTGGAGGGAGCGCGGGCCGTGCCGGCGCTTTCGGTTCAGCGGCGGGTGCGGACTCCACCGGCTTGGCCGCAACCAGCGGGGTGGGCGCTGGCTGGCGGTAGTTGCTGGGCAACTGGGATTGTTTGGGGTAGCCCGCTGCGTCGAGGTATTGGATCCACTCCGCGTCTGAAAAGCCCACCAGTTGCTGGCCGCCAATGGTGCCAAAAGGCAGGCTGGTGCTGCCACTCAGGCGTTGCAGTGCGGCAATGTCCTCATTGCTGGCCACTGTGCGCTCGGTGTACGGCACACCGCGTGATGTCAGCATGTTGCGCAAGCTTCCGCAGGGTGCGCAGTCATTGCCGGTGTAGATGGTCACCGGGTACCGGTTGGCCACCTGGCGCAGTTCGTAAGGCAACGCTCCATTGGCCGCTGCAGGGCTTGCGGTCGCGGCAGTCGGGGTTGCAGGGCTGCGCGCGGGCGGTGCCGTAGTTTCGGCCGGAGGGCGGTCCGAGAAAGTCACCTTGCCGTCGGGCCCGACAATGCGATAGACATTCTGCGCCTGGGCCCCCACTGAGGCGAGGGCCATCAACAAGGAGGCAGCGGCAGGAGCGAACGTAGTACGGGGCATGCGGGTTCTCCTCATTCTTGTGGGGCTGTGGTTTTTAGAGGCCAGGCGACAGACCGCACTCAGGCGGTCAGTTCTTCCGCCATGCCCTGGTGGCGCAGCAGGGCATCCAGACTGGGCTCGCGGCCACGGAAGGCCTTGAAGGACTCCATGGCGGGGCGGCTGCCACCCGCTTCCAGAATGGCCTCACGGTAGCGTCTCCCGGTTTCGGTGCTGGGCAAGCCGTCGGTACCGGCGGTTTCTTCAAAGGCGGCGTAGGCGTCGGCGCTGAGTACCTCGGCCCATTTGTAGCTGTAGTACCCCGCTGCATAGCCGCCGGCAAAGATGTGGCTGAAGGTGTGGGCCGTGCGGCTGAACGCGGGCGGCTGCAGCACGGCCACTTCCTGGCGCACCTGGGTCAGGAGGGGCATGAAGTCCTGGGCCGGGTCGTGTTCGGTGTGCAGCAGCATGTCGAACAAGGCAAACTCGATCTGGCGCAGGGTCTGCATGCCGCTCTGGAAGTTCTTGGCGGCGRTCATCTTGTCRAACAGCGYGCGCGGCAGCGGCTCGCCGGYGTCSACGTGGGCCGTCATGTGYCTGAGCACATCCCAYTCCCAGCAGAAGTTTTCCATGAACTGGCTSGGCAGCTCSACSGCGTCCCAYTCGACGCCGCCRATGCCGGAMACRTCGCGYTCGTTCACCTGGGTCAGCATGTGATGCAGTCCATGGCCAAATTCATGGAACAGCGTGATCACGTCGTCATGGGTCAACAGTGGCGGCTTGCCGTCCACGCCGTCCGCGAAGTTGCAGACGAGGTGGGCAATCGGCGTTTGCAGCACTCCGGTGTCGGGGCGCTGCCAGCGCGTGCGCACGTCATCCATCCAGGCGCCGCCCCGCTTGCCGGTGCGGGCGGGCTGGTCGAGGTAGAACTGGCCCACTAGTTGGCCGTTGCGTTCGATGCGATAGAACTCCACCGCAGGGTGCCACACCGGTGCCGTGTCGCGGCGGATGGACACTTCAAACAGCGTCTCAATGATCTTGAACAGGCCTGCCAATACCTTGGGTGCCGTGAAGTACGCCTTGAGCTCCTGCTCGCTGAAGGCATAGCGGGCTTCCTTGAGCTTTTCAGAGATGTAGGGCCAGTCCCAGGGCTGCGGATCGGCCAGGCCCARGTGYTCSGCSGCAAAGGCGCGCAGGTCGGCCACGTCCTTTTCGGCATAGGGCCGGGCGCGGCGGGCGAGATCACGCAAGAACTGGACAACCTCGGCGGGCGACTGGGCCATCTTGGGCACCACGGAGACTTCACCAAAGTTGGCGTAGCCCAGCAGCTGGGCTTCTTCTCGGCGCAAGGCCAGGATTTCGCCAATCAGCGCGGTGTTGTCGAATTTCTGGCCTTCGCCTTCGGCCTGGTCCGAGGCACGGGTGACATAGGCGCGGTACAGCTTGGCGCGCAGGTCGCTGCGGGTGGCAAACTGCATCACCGGCAGGTAGCAAGGCATCTTCAGGGTGAGCTTGTAGCCGGGTTTCCCGTCCGCCTGTGCGGCCGCCAAAGCGGCTTGCTGCACATCGGCCGGTACACCGTCCAGTTCCTCAGCGGTGGCGTAGTAGGCAAAGGCATCGGTGGCGTCCAGCGCGTTTTCGCTGAACTTCTGGCTCAGCTCGGCCTGGCGTTCCTGGATCTGGGCGAAGCGCTCTTTGGCCACCCCGGTCAGCTCAGCGCCGCTGAGCACGAAGTTGCGCACTGCGTTGCGGTGGGCTTGGCGCTGCTCGGGCGTCAGGGTGGCGGGGTCGATGGCCTTGTACTTGGCATAGAGGCGTTCGTCAGCGCCCAGGCGGGTCCAGAACTCCGTGACGCGGGGCAGGGCGGCGTTGTAGGCCGCGCGCAGTTCCGGTGTGTCGGCAACGCTGTTGAGGTGGCTGACAGCTCCCCAGGCGCGGCCGAGCTGTTCGGTGGCTACATCCAGCACCTTGGCGATGGCATCCCAGCGGGCAGGGAAGTCGGGCGACGTGACGGTCTCCAGAGCCTGATTGGCACGCTCCAGCAGCACATCAACCGCAGGGGCTACGTCCTGTGGGGTGATGCGGTCAAAGGCGGGGAGGTCGGAGAAGTCGAGAAGGGCGTTGCTCATGCGGGATTAGATGGCGCCAGGCGGCGCAGGTTCAAGTTGCAAAGCGGCTGGCGTCTTCCCCGGGCGCGGTCAGCGCGCGGCAGCCCGCTCGGCGGCTTCGATGGCGTTCACCAGCAGCATGGTAATGGTCATGGGTCCAACCCCGCCAGGGACGGGGGTGATCCAGCCCGCCACCTCTTTGACGCCCTCAAAGTCCACATCGCCACACAGCTTGCCGTCGGCCTTGCGGTTGATGCCCACGTCGATCACGATGGCACCGGGCTTGACCATGTCGGCGGTGAGCGTGTTGGCGCGGCCGACCGCAGCCACCACGATGTCTGCCTGGCGGGTGTGGTAGCCCAGGTCGGGGGTGCCGCTGTGGGTGACGGTGACCGTGGCATTGGCCTGCAGCAGCAGCAGGGCCATGGGCTTGCCCACGGTATTGCTGCGCCCGATGACCACGGCATGTTTGCCCTTGATCGACTGGCCCGTGGACTCGATGAGCTTCATGCTGCCGTAGGGCGTGCAGGGGCGGAAACCGTCCAGCCCCGCCATGAGTTCGCCAGCCGACAGCACCGAGTAGCCATCCACATCCTTGGAGGTGGCAATGGCCTCGATGACCTTGTGCGGGTCAATGTGCTTGGGCAGGGGCATCTGCACCAGGATGCCGTGCACCGTGGGGTCGGCATTGAGGGCTTCGATGCGTGCCAGCAGCGCAGCCTCGCTGAGATCGGCGTCGTACTTTTCAAAGATGGAGCGCACGCCGCTGTCCTCGCAGGCCTTGACCTTGTTGCGCACATACACGGCCGAGGCTGGGTCTTCACCCACCAGAATCACCGCCAGGCCAGGCTGGTGGCCACGGGCGATGAGGGCGGCAGCGCGTTGCGCCACCTCGCTGCGAAGTTGGCGGGAAAGGGCGTTGCCGTCGATGAGTTGGGCTGTCATGTCAGAAAATACAAGTCAAAATGGCTGGTAGCGCTAGTGCAATATGCGCTGGTAGCTATCAAAATGGGAGCAATCAGCCCTTGGGCGCGTTCTGCCCCAGAGCGATCTTGAGCAGATCGGCCACSGTGTTGGCGTTGAGCTTTTCCATGATGTTGGCGCGGTGYGCCTCSACCGTCTTGATGCTGATGCCCAGGTCGTCRGCRATCTGCTTGTTCAGGCGRCCGGCSACGATGCGYTCGAGCACCTGSGCCTCGCGGCYGGTGAGCTTGGACAGCAGSGCRTCGCGGCTGGCSGMCTGCTGGTAGCCCGCGAAGGCTTCGCGGGCGTGGTCCAGCATGCGCTCGACCAGGCCCACCAGCTCTTCTTCGTCAAAAGGCTTCTGGATGAAGTCCAGCGCGCCTTTCTTCATCGTGTTCACGGCCATAGGCACGTCCCCGTGGCCGGTGATGAAAACGATGGGAAGCGGCGATTTGCGCTCAATGAGGCGATCCTGCAGTTCSAGGCCRGTCATGCCGSCCATGCGGATGTCSACGATCAGRCAGGCSACCTCGCGCGGATCGTAGCGTGAGAGAAASGWCTCGGCCGAATCRAAGCARCGMACCCGGTAGTCCTTGCCTTCSAGCAGCCAYTGCAGSGAATCKCGMACKGCTTCGTCGTCGTCCACAACGTAAACAGTGCCTTTTTTCGGAATCAAGCTCATGCAACAGTCCTTGGGTTTTGTTCGTTTGCTACAGAATTTGTAGTGGCATCAGCAGGCTTGGCAAGCGGCAGCCAGAAGGAGAACCTGCAGCCTGTAACCTCCGAGCCATTGTAGAKGTTCTCCGCCTGCATCCGGCCSYGGTGGGACTCSACGATGSTGCGGCASAGRTTSAGSCCSATGCCCATGCCTTCSKGCTTGGTGGAGAAGAAGGCCTCGWACAGGCGSTCCAKCACTTCGGGGGCCAGCCCCTTGCCGGTGTCCTGCACCGAGAACTCGACCACCTGGYGGTCATCGATCTGCTTGGGCACCACACGCAGCTCCACGCTGCGGTTGGGGGCGGGGCGGTCGGCGTGCTGGATGGCCTCGGCGCCGTTCTTCATCAGGTTGACGAGCACCTGCTCGATCAGGATGGTGTCGGCCATCACTTGCGGCAGGCGCGCGGCGACGTAGTGCGTCAGGCGCACGTTGTGCCGGCGCAGTTCGATGTCGGCCAGCTCGACGGCTTCGTTGACCATCGAATGCACATCGGCCAGCGTGCGGTTGGGCTCGCTCTTTTTCACGAACGAGCGGATCCGCTGGATGATCTGGCCTGCGCGCTGCGCCTGGTGCGCTGTCTTTTGCAGGGCGGTGAGCAGGGCCTCTTCGGTGAGCTGGCCGCTCTGGATGCGCGAAACCATGCCGCTGCAGTAGTTGTTGATGGCGGTGAGCGGCTGGTTGAGTTCGTGCGCCACGCTGGACGCCATCTCGCCCATGGTGATGAGGCGGCTGACCGACTGCGCGCGCTCGGCCTGCCGCTGGGCCTGCTCTTCAGCCAGGCGGCGGGGGGTGATGTCCGTGGCAATCACCATCTGGGCCAGGCGGCCGTCCACCCAGTTCAGATAGCGCGAGCGCACTTCCAGCCACTTGCCCAGGTCGGGCAGGTAGATCTCGGCGTTTTCACTGCGGGCGCTGGTCAGCGTGTCGGTGGGCAGGCCCATCAGGCCGTCCTCATCGTCCATGCCACTTTGCTCCTTGCCCGCAATCGGCACCACGCCTGCCTGCGCCACCAGTTGCAGGTGCCCGCCGGTTTGCGACCCGAACCACTGGCGGTAGAGCTTGTTGGCAAACAGCAGCTCTTCGCTGCCCAGGGGGGCCACCGACACCGAGGCGTCCAGCGACTCCAGCACGATGGTGAAGCGCTCGTGCGATGCGGAAAGTTGTTCGCGGATGCGGTTGGGCTCGGTGATGTCGGTCATCGAGGTCATCCAGCCCGTCTGCTGGCCATGGGCGTCGATCAGCGGAGACACATAGAGCCGGGCGTCGAACAGCGTCCCGCTCTTGCGCTTGACGCGCACCTGAAAGCCGCCTGCCATGGTGTTGCCGCGCAGTTCGTCGCGCAGCTTGGCCTGCAGGGTTTCGTGATCGGCCTCGGGCCAGTAGGGGAATGGGGCCTTCAGGCCCACCAGCTCTTCGGCACTCCAGCCCGTCATCTGGCAAAAGGCGGCGTTCACATAGCTGATGCGGCCTTCCATGTCTAGGGCGCGCATGCCGGTGAGGATGGAGTTTTCCATCGCCCGGCGAAAGTTGGTCTCGGCCACCAGGGCCTCTTGCGCCTGCATGCGGCGACGGGTGTGGCGCCAGGTGGCGATCAGCATCCAGGCCGTCATCGCGCTCAGCGTGCCCACCAGCCAGAACAGCCCGCTGCCCACCACGCCAAGCGACGTGCGGTAGGCCTGGGCGCGCAGCACCAGACCGTTGCCAACGGGGGAGACCGGTACCTCGTACTCGTTGGCCTTGGGCGTCCAGGGGAGCAACTGGGTGGCCTTGTTGCGCGGGCCCAGCGGCGTGCCCGCCAGCACCTGGTTCTTGCTGTCGAGCAGCGTCACCGCGTAGCGCGCCAGCACTTCGGTGGGGGTGCCGTAGCGCAGCAGGCTGTCGATGGAATATTCACCCAGCACCACGCCGCTGAACTTGCCCTGGTTGTTGAGCGGTACCTGCAACTGCAGCAATGGGGTCGCATCGCCCGACGTGGCGGCCGGCTGCGCGTACACCGGTTGCTGCAGGTCCCGCGCCAGGCCAAAGGTGTCGGCGGTGTCCCCGGGCTTGAGGACTTCGCCTGCGATGCGCAGCTCACCACTGGCCAGTGTCGGGGCGGCTTGGCTTGCGCGGATGCGTCGGCGGTCGTCAATCCAGGTGATGGCCTGCAGCTCAGGGTACTGGCTGATCAGTGCCTCGGCGCGGCTGATGAACTCTGCCTTACCCAGGTCCTGGTTGGACACATCGCGTGCGATGCGCATGAGTTGCTCTTGCCGTTCCAGCAGGCGCAGGCGTACGCGCTGCTGGGCGTATTCCACGTCGCGCCGTAGGGCTTCTTGTTCGCGTTCGGCTTCTTYGGCGCGCAGGTACCAGAACGCCGCAACGATGGCGGCCAAGAACATCAGCACTGCCGCGAGGGGGGCGAGTGCGGCAAAACGGTCTTGCCGGGTGGGCGACAAGCCGCGCCACCACTTGCGCCACCAGCGTATCGGCGCTGCCACGGTCGTGGCCGTGGGGGAGGGGGTGGTGGGCATCGAATCCATGTAGGGAGTGTAGAGGAGCCCCGGGAGTGCTCAGGCCTTCTGCATCATGTGCGCCTGCAGCAAATTATTGCAATATGAAATGAATAGGCACCATTTGAAATTACGAAAAAATATGCGAAACTAGAGCCAACGTACTAAATTGCTGCCACACCTACAGGAGACAAAGCATGTCAGCTCAGCCCGACCCTCAGGCCGGTTTCGGCATCGGTTCCGATACCGACCAGCAAGAAACCCGTGAATGGATGGACGCGCTGTCCGCCGTGATCGACAAGGAGGGCCCAGAGCGCGCCCACTTCCTGTTGGAACAACTTCTTGAACACGCCCGCCAGAGCAGCATCGACCTGCCGTTTTCTGCCAACACTGGTTACGTCAACACCATCGAGCCGGAAAAAGAGGCGCACTGCCCTGGCAACATCGCCATCGAAAAGCGCCTGCGCGCCTACATGCGCTGGAACGCCATGGCCATGGTGGTGCGTGCCAACCGCCTGAACCCTGCCGACGGCGGCGACCTGGGCGGTCACATTGGTTCGTTTGCCTCGGTGGCCAGCATGTTCGGTGCGGGCTTCAACCACTTCTGGCATGCCGCCAGCGAAGACCACGGCGGTGACCTGCTGTACATCCAGGGCCACAGCGCCCCCGGCATCTATGCGCGCGCTTACCTCGAGGGCCGCCTGAGCGAAGAGCAGCTCGACAGCTTCCGCCAGGAAGTGGACGGCAAGGGCCTGTCCAGCTACCCGCACCCCAAGCTGATGCCCGAGTTCTGGCAGTTCCCTACGGTGTCCATGGGCCTGGGGCCATTGATGGCCATCTATCAGGCCCGCTTCCTCAAGTACCTGCACGCCCGTGGCATTGCCAACACCGAAAACCGCAAGGTGTGGGTGTTCTGCGGTGACGGTGAAATGGACGAACCCGAATCCCTGGGCGCCATCGGCCTGGCCGCGCGCGAAAACCTCGACAACCTGGTCTTCGTGATCAACTGCAATCTGCAGCGCCTGGACGGCCCAGTGCGGGGTAACGGCAAGATCGTGCAAGAACTCGAAGGCGAGTTCCGCGGCGCGGGCTGGAACGTGATCAAGCTGCTGTGGGGCAATGGCTGGGATGCCTTGCTGGCCCGCGACAAGACCGGCAAGCTCAAGCAGCTGATGATGGAAACGCTGGACGGCGATTACCAGGCCATGAAGGCCAACGATGGCGCCTTCGTGCGCAAGAACTTCTTCGGCAAGTACCCCGAGACGCTCAAGCTCGTCGAGCACATGACAGACGAAGAGGTGTTCGAGCTGCGCCGTGGCGGCCACGAGCCCGCCAAGGTGTATGCCGCCTTCCACGCTGCCAATGAGCACAAGAACCAGCCCACCGTGCTGCTGGTCAAGACCGTCAAGGGTTATGGCATGGGCAAGGCCGGTGAAGGCAAGAACACCGTGCACCAGACCAAGAAGCTGTCGGACGAGGACATCAAGTACATCCGCGACCGCTTCAACATCCCGATCCCGGACAGCCAGCTGGCTGACATTCCGTACTACARGCCGGCCGAYGACACSCCGGARATGMAGTACCTGCACGAGCGCCGCAAGGCSCTGGGYGGCTACCTCCCCAAGCGTCGTCCCAAGGCGGACGAGCACTTCACCGTGCCCGCCATCGAGACCTTCAAGGCCATCCTGGAGCCCACGGCCGAAGGCCGTGAAATCTCCACCACCCAGGCCTACGTGCGCTTCATCACGCAACTGCTGCGCGACCAGGCCCTGGGGCCGCGTGTGGTGCCCATCCTGGTGGATGAGGCCCGCACCTTCGGCATGGAAGGCCTGTTCCGCCAGATCGGCATCTACAACCCCAAGGGCCAGCTGTACACCCCGGTCGATCGCGACCAGGTGATGTACTACAAGGAAGACAAGGCCGGCCAGATCCTGCAGGAAGGCATCAACGAAGCCGGCGGTATGGCCAGCTGGATCGCTGCCGCCACCAGCTACAGCACCAACAACCGCATCATGGTGCCGTTCTACGTGTACTACTCGATGTTCGGCTTCCAGCGCATTGGCGACCTGGCCTGGGCTGCGGGTGACATGCAGGCCCGTGGCTTCTTGCTGGGCGGCACCTCGGGCCGTACCACGCTCAACGGTGAAGGCCTGCAGCACGAAGAYGGYCACAGYCACATCCTGGCCAACACCATCCCCAACTGCGTGAGCTACGACCCSACCTTYGCSCACGAAGTGGSSGTGATCMTGCACCRTGGYYTSAAGCGCATGGTCGAGMAGCAGGAMAACGTCTWCTACTACMTCACGCTGCTSAACGAGAACTACCCGATGCCSGGCCTCGTGGAAGGCACCGARGAGCAGATCATCAAGGGCATGTACCTGTGCAAGCCCGGCGCCGAGGGTGACAAGCGCGTGCAACTGCTGGGTTCGGGCACCATCCTGCGCGAGTCGCTGGCCGCCCAAACCCTGCTGGCCGCCGACTGGGGCGTGCAGGCCGATGTGTGGAGCTGCCCGAGCTTCAACGAACTSACSCGCGAGGGCCAGGACGYSGACCGCTGGAACCTGCTGCACCCGCTGGAAACCCCGCGTGTGCCGTTTGTGGCGCAGCAACTGGGCAGCAGTACGGGCCCCGTGGTSGCATCSACCGACTACATGAAGGCCTAYGCMGAGCAGATCCGYCCCTTYRTSCCSAAGGGCCGCAACTACAAGGTGCTGGGCACCGACGGTTTTGGCCGCAGCGACTTCCGCAGCAAGCTGCGCGAGCACTTCGAGGTGAACCGCCACTACATCGTCGTGGCCGCCCTCAAGGCGCTGAGCGAAGACGGCGTGCTGCCCGCCACCAAGGTGGCCGAGGCGATCGCCAAGTACGGCATCAATGCTGACAAGATCAACCCGCTCTACGCATAAAACGAACGGAGACAGAACAATGGCATTGGTCAACATTCAAGTCCCGGACATCGGGGACTTCGACGAAGTGGGCGTGATCGAGTTGCTGGTCAAGGTGGGTGACACCGTGAAGGCCGAGCAGTCGCTCATCACGGTCGAATCGGACAAGGCATCGATGGAGATCCCATCCAGCCACGCGGGCGTGGTCAAGGAGCTCAAGATTGCGCTGGGCGACAAGGTCAAGCAGGGCTCGGTGATTGCCGTGGTGGAGTCTGCTGATGCGGGGGCAGCCGCAGCTCCGGCCGCTGCGCCGGCTCCCGCCCCGGTGGCGGCACCTGCGCCAGCTCCTGCTGCTGCAGCCCCTGCGGCCACAGGCCCGGTCGAAGTGCGCGTGCCCGACATCGGGGACTTCAAGGACGTSGCCGTCATCGAGATGCTGGTCAAGSTYGGCGACACCATCAAGGYYGAGCAGTCCCTGTTCACCGTCGAATCCGACAAGGCCTCSATGGARATCCCGTCGYCSGCSGCCGGCGTGCTCAAGGAACTCAAGGTCAAGRTKGGCGACACSGTCAACATTGGTGATCTGGTGGCTCTGCTTGAAGGTACGGCATCTGCTGCAGCGCCTGTAGCAGCACCGGTTGTGGCCGCTGCGCCGGCACCAGCCCCAGTGGCTGCGGCCGCTCCTGCGGTGGCAGCCGCAGCACCCGCCGCTGCCACCGCCTCGGTGGCTGTCCCTGCCCACCAGCCTGGCACTCCCACGGCAGGCCTGCCCCATGCATCGCCTTCGGTGCGCAAGTTCGCCCGCGAACTGGGTGTGCCCATCGACGAAGTCAAGGGCACCGGCCCCAAGGGCCGCATCACGCAAGACGACGTGGCTGCCTTCACCAAGCAAGTGATGGCAGGCGCCGTGCAGACCAAGGCACAAGCTGCCAAGGCACCCGCAGGCGGTGGTGGCTCTGGCGTGGGCCTGGACCTGCTGCCCTGGCCCAAGGTGGACTTCACCAAGTTCGGCCCGGTGGAGCGCAAGGACCTCTCGCGCATCAAGAAGATCAGCGGCGCCAACCTGCACCGCAACTGGGTCGTCATCCCGCACGTCACCAACCACGACGACGCGGACATCACCGACCTCGAAGCCTTCCGCGTGCAGTTCAACAAAGAGAACGAGAAGAGTGGCGT
>NZ_JBGFFF010000127.1:0-12982 GCF_056175785.1 Acidovorax sp. LjRoot204 | reverse complement strand
GTCGTAGGCAGCGCGACACTGAATGTCAACGGAATACGGCGCTTCCGGCTCGTCACGCAGGTCTGCGACTTCGAGGGTCTTGTAGCAAAGAATCAGGAAATTGCGGAGGTTGTTGTTGGCCATCGTGGCCAGCGTGTCAAAGCCGCTATACAGCGGGCATTCCCGGGCGAACGGGCGGTACAGCTCCAAGATAGCGCCGAACAAATTGTTGTGTACCCAGGTAGTGTCGAACGAGCCCTTGCCCTCCGCCGAAAAGCGATGCAATTCCGTCAACACTTTCTCTGGGACCAACGTCTCGCGGTTGAGCAACGCCGGAAGCGTGACCAGGGCCTCAGGGGCCGCACCCTCGAACAGGAATTCATGAGCCGAGAGCTTGCTTGCGCGGTCTTTCAGCGCCTTACTGATCTTGCGGGTCAAGATGTCTTTGAGAGCAGGCTCCCGCAATGCGCTTGCGGCGATCTGCTTGTCCGACATTTCGGGAAAGCGCTTGCGCATTATCCCGATGACTTCCTTTTGATAGGACGGTCCCTGGCGTTCCGCGAGACGGTCGTGAGACCGGACCATGTCGAGTCGAGGACTTGTTGCGAGGCTCGCGGCAATGTCCAAGTTGCTAAGAAACACCTCAGCAAAGAACGTGGTCGGTTTGCTAGCCTCCAAGAATTTGTCGAGATCCAGGAGTCGGTAGTCGTGCGTGGCGTTGATTGACTCAGGTCCGGACGTCTGGTTATCCGATGGGTGCTCCTTAGAGGTGAAGCTGACGATCAGCGGACGCTGGCTGTGCTTCAAAAATGCGTTGAGCACATGCCTCTGGTACGGCACCAGGTTCTCGACCTCATCGACATATACAAAGAGTGACAGCGTCGCCAGCTCCGGCAGTTCGCGCAGATCGCCGATCAGCGACAAGACGAAGTGGCGGCCGGGGGGCAGCACCGGGCGCGCCATGGCTTTGACGTTGGAGACCCAGGTGGYGAATTTGCGCCTCAGCGACTCCAGATACCGGAGCAGGTCGCCCGCGCCGGTTGGTGCGCCGTCCATATAGTCCCCAGCGCTCAAGAAGGCCAACGACGCCAGCTTCGCCTCGTCAAGCTCTTGGAAGGCACTCTGCGCAATGGTTTTTGCTGCATGCAGCAGCTCGATCGCGATCACCAAGCCAAAGTAGCTCTCAAATACGACGCTCCATTCGCCCTCCTCAATTCCGCGATGGTTGAGCGAGCTGCAGAACTGCGTATCAACGCGCCAGTAAACACCGACGTGGTCGATCTCGCTGGCCGGAATTTGTTCGCGGCGCTTCGAGAAGGCCGTGTGATAGTCGAAGTACTTCAGCAGCATGGTCTTGCCGCAACCACGCTTGCCCGTGATGAAAACGGACTTCGTCGCGGTCGTCAACGCAAGTTGATCGAAATAGGGAGGGATGAAGAACTCCCCCCAGACGTCGGCTTCATGCTCCTCGGCACGCGTCTTGGCCAACAGGGAAGCGTCGATTTGCATGGTCATCAGGTTCCCCTATCGACGAGTGGCTGCCACGTACGGGAGGTATCCCAAAGCAGTTGAATGGAATCGTCCGGTACGCCGTGCTCAAACGCGATGAGTGCGCCAACATCACCATAGCCACTAGCACCGTTTCCCTTCTCAAAGGGCTGGTTTCGCCTGTGGACTTCAGCGTATACGTCAATCGGCGGCGTCTCATATCGCCATTGCCCCGTTTCTACCCACCTCTGGCAGAGGGACGTAAAGCACATCTCGGGCGCCAGCAGTTCGCCGTAAAACATCGGAACAGTTGGAAACTCGTCCTTGAGCGCCTGGCAGGCCGTCTTATGCGCCATAGATACGGCGATGGCTACGCGCCGCTGAGAAAAGTCGATATCCCAATTTCTCAGGAAGGTGCACAGCTGCACCCCCGTGTAGGTGCCATCGTCGACCACGATGAACCGTTCGTCAGGCGTCAGCACATTGATCTCAGAGGGAAAATGCTTCTCGATCCGATAGCGCTGATTGACCAGGCGGGCCATCAGCTCGCCGCTCTTACCGGGAGGAACAAAGCCGCGGGTGGCCAGCGACGGCGGACCGCAGGAAATGCTTAGGCCCGTGCTCCCCCTCAGCGCGTCTCCCCAGGCAACCTCACCTTGCGATCCCTGCTGTTCGACGAAGTGAATCGTCGCCTGTTTGAGGGCCTGGCGCATCGACGAAAGGAGCTGCTCGTTAGTACGAAAGATCAGGTTGCGCAAGATCAGCCAGGCGAGCGTTTTCTCGGCCTGAGACTGGAACTGCTTGACCCACCGCTTGATTCGTTCGATGTTCAGAGGCGCTCGCACGCCCGTGCGGCTAAGCAAGTGAACGGCACGCTCGACAGCGAGTTGATCGAAGCCATCGAATTGAAGATTCTGAGACATCGTCGGAACCTTCAGAAGTGAATGTCGAACAGATTGCTCTTCGACATGAACCTCGCGGCAACGCCGTGGGCTGCTGAACCGAGGGCTAGTCGGCCCATGTCGCTTTCCAGAAAACGGTAGAGCCTTTCACGATAGCTGTCCGTTGCACGCAGCGCAAAGATGCAGTCGCTGATCACGCAAGGCCCATGGACCACGAGAGCGACCTGATCCGAAAGCGACCGGCCAACGCGAGCAATCAAAATGTCCCCTGGTATGGCGAGTCGGGCATCACGAGCAACCCGCTGAACCGTACGAGCGCCTAGTGCGAAGCGCTTTGGCACGATCCGCACAGCCTGTTCGCCCATGGGCTTCGGAAAATCCCCGAGGTGAAACACAGGCACCGGAAACGACGGTATGGCCGACGAACAGATGCTTCCTCGCACGACATCGGTCAGCGCTTGGCGAAAGGACATTGGCGACGGGCTGTCACGACTGCGGCGGACTGGCACCGGACGTGACGCGTGGAATGCGAAGTCGAGTCGCTTGACAGCGGCGTCCTGACCGATTTGGATCGCCGCGCTGAGCCGGCCGTCGGCCCCCATCTGTTTGAGAGAGACTTCGCCGGTTTCACCCGCGCTCTTGGTTAACACAGCGAGATAAGTCTGCGCCTCGGTGCCCTTGAACACCCCACGCGGAAGCTGGACGACTTGCTGAACGAAGTGTTGACGCAACAACGTCTGCCGGACGCGGCTGAACCGTTCCGCCGTCACCAGCCCGTCAGGAAGGATCAGGCCGAGCTTGCCGTTGTTGCGAAGCAGCCGCAAATTCTGGGCAAGGAAGAGCAAATCTGCGCCAGCGTCGAAAAGCGAGGTAAGGGCGCCTGACAGACCCGCGTCCTCCAAGATCTTGCCAAAGTCCGCCCTCCATCTGGGCCGGATGTACGGCGGGTTGCAGACGGCAACGTCCACCGTTCCGAGCTTCAGGCCGATTCGGTCCGACAGCGCCTCGTCCAGAACATCATGGACGAAGTGGGTGTGCTTGAGGTGCGGGGAGGCGTTGCTGGCGTCCAAAGGCCTAGGCGCGCCGCAGTCGACGTCCACGGTGACAAGCTTTGCATGCTGCCAGCGTCTGGCTGCAGCGCTGCAGAGGGACCCGGCACCCGACCCCAGTTCCAGCACCAGCTTTGGCTGCGGCACCTCGATCCGCTCGATCAACGACCGACTAACCAAAGGCGAGGTGTAGTAGCGCCCCCACGGGTCGGACGTCTGACTCGGTCTAGACAGACCACTGATTGACCCTGTCATCTCTACACCCTCTTTGCAACGCCGTTCTACTTAGGTAATGCACCGACCGAGCAGCCGGTGACATTGGTCACAAGTGTAGCGGCGCACCGTCAGCTAGACGAACTGCATTCCAAATCTGTGGCGCAAATCATGTCCGACGAAAATCATCTGGCCCGAGTACACGCGAAGGGGGGCTGTGCCGTGGCGGCATGCGAACGGCAGCAGCGGCTCTGAAACCAGACACCTGACCTCGGAATTCAGGGCCGACTGAATGACAGCAAAGGGTCGCCACCGCAACTCGATGGCGCTACCGCCACAGACAGCAATCGCTGCGTTGCGGTCTCCGGCCGGGCTACTTGTCCCGCCCTAGGATCTGCTAGCACAAGTGTTGCGTCGCGCGGCTTCTAGGGCGTCCAACAATACATCGCGCCTTCCTATGTGATTGGCAAGTAAAAGCACGAGTTGAATGTTCAGCTTGTGGCTCCTTGCCAAGTCGATGTCGCGATGTGCCTCGATCAATTTTTCATAAAATTCGTCAGCGGCTTGGAAGTTTGGTGTCGTGATGAGATTCATATCAGGCCTGGACGGTATTTCCGAGAGCGCGCAGCAAGGCCGCGTCGACATCTTCTGCTTCAGGTGCACGCCAGCGAGCACATACATGCTGGTCCGGGCGTATCAACCACGCGTTGCCCGGGCGGGCGTCGTAGCGGCGGGCGAACAGACCTTCTTTGTCACAGATCACCCTCAGACCCGGACCGTCCTGCAGTGATGTCGTTCCGGTCACGACCAGTACCTTGTCAATTTCCGTGTGAGCGAGATCGGTCGGCATTTCATTTGAATAGACCACCAACGTGAAGTCTTGACCCAATTGCCGCAGAAACCATTCTGTCTTTCCTGCGCGGGTTATCGGGGCGTCTGCTGCAGGTGCGCCCGGACAAATGGGCGAGGCGAATTTCTCGCTATCCGGAGTATTCAGAGGCGAGGTCTCCAAGATAGCCGGAACAGACAATCTCCCGCTGTTGACCAGTTGACGCGCGAATGGAAATTCGGCTGCGAGATCTAGCGTCGCATCACGAAACTGTTTGCTGATCTCGCTTTTGGGAGTGATGAAGTCGGTGGCTCGGGTTGAGTTAAGCAGGTTCTCGTCAGCTGCGAATTCGCGTTCAATCCCATAGCTGTCCAGGAGGGCCTCAGTTGCGAGCGCTGTCGCTTTCCCTTTAAGTACTGAGTCCAGTTTCCAGGCGAGATTCTCCGCATCCTGTATGCCTGAGTTTGCGCCGCGGGCTCCGAATGGTGAAACCCCGTGAGCGCTGTCTCCTGCAAAGATCACTCTGCCATGACGAAAGCGCTCCATGCGCAGACACACAAAGGTGTAGACGCTCGCCCATTCCAATTCGAAGGGGACTTCTCGGCCAAGCGCCTGACGCATCATTGCGTTGATGCGCGGAGTGATTCTCTCCAACTTCTTTTCTTCTTCTGGATTAGCATCCCAACCGAGTTGGAAATCGATCCGCCAGACGTTGTCCGGTTGACGATGTAGAAGAACGCTCTGATTTGGATGGAATGGTGGGTCAAACCAGAACCAGCGCTCAGCTGGGAAGTCCGCAGCCATCTTCACATCGGCGATTAGAAACCGGTCATGGAATACACGCCCCTTGCTCTCCAGACCCATGAGTGCGCGAACGCTGGACCGTCCACCATCACAAGCGACGACGTAGTCGGAAGTCACCTTGTACGGACCATCCGGTGTATCAATTCCCAAGGTGACTTTTCCGTTTTCGCCCTCTATCTGATCCAAGGCGACAACAGCGTTCTTCCAGCGGATTTCCAAATTGGGAAGCTCGGTTGCTCGTTGCAGCAAGTACGCTTCGGCGTAGTACTGTTGAAGGTTGATAAAGGCTGGTCGCTCATGGCCCGGCTCCGGCAGCAGGTCAAATTGGTATACCTGCTCGCTTCCTCGGAACAGTCTGCCCACGTTCCATGAAACGCCTTTGCCAACACAGGCGTCTCCCACGCCAAGTCGATCCCAAATCTCCAGCGTGCGTTTGGCAAAGCAGATAGCGCGCGATCCGTTCGACAGCCGATCGTCGTTGTCCACCAGAAGAACCTTTTGTCCGCGTTGAGCGAGGTCTATGGCGAGGCTCAGACCAACTGGCCCAGCGCCAATGACAACGAGGGGGTGGTGTGCTGGATGCTCGCTGCGCTGGTCGGGCGAAGGCTCATAGGCAAACTCGAGTGCCTGTATCTCGTGCCCTGACATACCGGGCGAAAGTTCGAGGATTTTCATTTGATGCTTCTGCAGGTGTACTGAAGGCTGGGGGGCGCTTCCGAGCGATATCTCAATCGAAGGCGAGGACCCCAGCAAAGCTTCTGTCGATGGGGCCTGCTACGGTATCTAGCGCTTGAAATCGGACGATTGCAGCGACTTGGTCGTTGCGTCGTTCACTTGAGTGAGCTTGCCCCCTGTCCATTTGACGAAAGCAAAATCGCTAGCGGTCAGCGCTTCATGACTTGTCGGCGAGAAGGGGCGTTCATACGTCTTCTTGATGCCCTCTACCGGAACTTGCAGGTTCTCTAGTGCCTCACGCATTTTTGTTCCGTCGGTAGAACCTGCTTGCTTGATGGCGGCTACCAGAAGTAGCGTTGCGTCGTACCCATGAGCCACGAACGGAAATGCACTGGCTGCTGCCAATTTGTCCTTGGTACGCTCAAAGAGAGCCTTTTGCTTGGGAGCGACGGCATCAACCATGGTGCGCATAAAGACTGGCTTTTCGGCCAAGGCTTGGCCCGCCGCGTCATAGAAAGTGATGTTGTCGGCGGYCCAAGATGACAGGACATTCGGGAAATAGTTGACTTTCTCCATGCTGCGGACCAGCTGGCCTGTTGGCGTTCCCTGCGCCCAAACCACCAACGTGTCTACGCCGGCTGCTTTGAATTTGCTCAGCTGTGAGGTCATATCTGTATCACCTACAGCGAATCTCTCCGTTGCAACGACATCGAGGCCCTGCAGCTTCGCGATCTCGGTCATGTCTTTGAGACCCCCTTGGCCGTAACCCGTGGTCTCCGCGACCAGGCCGAGCTTCTTGGCGCCTGCCTTTTTCGCATAGGCCATCAAACCCACCACCTGTTCTCTGTCAACGATGGAGACGCGGAACATGTAGTTTTCAGCGCCTGGGCTCATCGGCTTGGTGATGTCGGTTCCTCCGCCGATCATGCCCATGGAGACAACTTTTTTCTGGTTGGGAATATGTTTCCAGGCCATCGCATTGCCAGAGTTGGTGGGGCCAAGCACGGCCACCACCTTCTCGYTRTCGATCAAYTCACTCATGTTCTGGATCGATTTGGGCGGCTGGGATTGATCGTCGCGAATCACTAGCGTGAGCTTTCGGCCAAGCACGCCACCCGCGGCGTTGATGTCTTCAATGGCGGCGCGAATTCCAAGCACGCCTGCGGCTCCGCTTTGTGCAGATGGCGAGGCTGACAGGTCGCCGTTGAACCCCAGCTTGATGTCTTGCGCAGCGACTGCGAATGAAATGAACGCAGCTGCTCCAAGGGCTAGTCTGCGTGCCGATAGAAGGTTTCTCATGCTTGTCTCCGAGTGAAAAAAAGGGCGGATGCGGCGTGTTGGCATATCAGAGCCACACTTTCCGGTCATCTGTTGCTAGTATTTATCTAGCTCGCTAAACTATGACTAGTATTTACCCTATGCAAGTGCGTTAGTCATTGTTGAATTTCCATGGGGAAGCTGATTGCACATATGATTTCTCACTATGAAACTGACCCACGAGCAAGATGAAGATCTGAATCCATCTCTCCCCAGTGGCCGTGAGCGCCGTGGAATTCAGTCAATAGAAGTCGGTGGGGAAATCCTGAGAGTGCTGGCTGCTGAGCCACGTCCTATGGCCCTCAGAGACCTGACCAAAGCGGTGAGCATGCCTTCCGGGAAGATCCACCCCTACTTGGTGAGCTTTGGGAAGATCGGACTGGTGGCACAGGACCCTGTAACTGGTCAATACATGCTGGGTCCCATGGCGATCCAATTGGGGCTCACAGGACTGCAGACTCTTAATCCCATTCGTGAAGCGACGCCCATGGCGGAGGCGCTGGCTGCTGAAACCGGACACACGGTTGCGATCGCGGTCTGGGGAAACCTTGGGCCCGTAATAGTTCGCCTGATCGACGCCGCGTATCCGATCAACACCAATATCCGTACCGGAACGGTGATGTCGCTGGCCAATACAGCAACAGGCAGGGTGTACTCAGCGTATTTGCAAAGGCCGTTGATCGACCGCATGCTTCAGGATGACTACATCCGTTTGGGCCCTGACATTGCTCACCCGCTGGATGGCAAGGCGGTTGAGGATTTGATCGAGGAGGTGAGGGTGCGGGGAATGTCGCGAGGGGTGAATCATCCAACGCCAGGGATCGTTTCGTTCTCGGCGCCAGTCTTCGATTACTCCGGCGCGATTGCCCTGACCATTACGATGATGGGCCCTACGGGGACTTTTGACCCCGATTGGAATGGCCCTATGGCTTTGGCCTTACGCACTTGTGCCCTCAACATCTCGCAGAGGCTTGGATTCAGGAAAGCGTAGTTGCAGGACGTCAGCCGCAGGCAACTCGTCCAGTTGGTGTCAGCGCGGATCCAGAGAGGCTCTTGAAGGCCCGCCTAGGCGTTTTGAAACCTCAAGGCCGCATGCGCGGACGGCTGTCGCCTGAGTGCCGTTCCAGTCCGTATCAAACGACCTGGAGCGGCCCATGAGGGTGACTCCGAGGACGATGTTGCCGGAGTAGTCGAAAACCGGTGCTGCAAATGAGCAGACACCAGGAGTTGGGTTGTTGACTGAGCGAGACACGCCATGCTTGCGCACCTCTATCAACATCTTCTGCAGTTCTTCCGTGTCAACTGGTTTCGCGATATCCGGCCCCAAGCGTCGCTCATCCTCCTGCAGCGACTCTTCGATCAGTTTCGCGGGTAGGTAGGCGGCGAACAATCTACCGGTCGCCGTACCTGCCAGAGACATGACTGTTCCAGTGCGGATGTTTGTGTGCAGTGGATAGATTGCGTCAAAGAGAAAGACCATCGTCGGGCCTTGATTTCCCCAGACGGACAATCCGACACTGTGCCCGGTTTCCCTTGCTAGCTGTTCTGCGAAGGGAGTGGCTTCGCGGACCGGATTGAGCATACGAAGGGTCACGAGACCTAACTGCATTGCTGTAGGTCCCAGCCAATAGAACCCCGTCGAGGCCTCCTGCGTCACAAGCCCCAACTTGGCGAAACTCACAAGGTAGGGGTGTGCTTTTCCTGGTGCCATGTCGGCAGCCCGAGCTAGTTCTCTCAAAGGCAGTGGTCGCCCTTGCGCGCCAAGGGCTAGAAGCAATTGGCCACCTGCCTCAATAGACTGAATTCCTCGGCGCCCCTTCTCCGAACCACCTTCGTTGCCATCTTCGTCAAGTGTGCCCATGATCGTTTCCTCGGAATTTTTGTTTGTCGATCGCGTTAGCTAGTGATCAATTTTTAGTCTAAAGCGTACGCATTAGTTTGTCTGTGATGAAGAGCAAGGCGTCACTGCATTCGAAGTGACGGGGGCGGTTGTTTTTGTTCGTTGGGATGTCACGCTGCAACCTCATGCTCTTTGCCTTGGGTTCTCATGGGCCACGACGGAGGTTTCCGAGGCGGGCAGAGATCGCCGAGCCGCATGCCCTTACCGCTTTTGCCTGGTTCCCGCTCCATGTTGTATCGAAAGAGCGGGTACGCCCGAGGAGCGTGACAGCCATCACTAGATTGCCTGAATAGTCGAAGACCGGGGCAGCAAATGAACTGACCCCCAAGGTGGGCATATCGACGGATCGTGAGAGTCCGTGTTCATGCACCAGGCGGAGCATATCCTGCAGTTCGCTCGGCTCGACGGTTCGTGAAATATCTGGACCAAGCCGACGGTCATCTTCAAGCAATGACTCTTCTATGAGTTGTCGCGGTAGATACGCCACGAACAATCGTCCCGTTGCCGTCCCGGCAAGAGACATGACCGTCCCCACACGCATGTTGGTATGAAGGGGATAGGTCGCGTCGACGAGGGACACGACCGTAGGACCGTGGTTTCCCCAAACAGACAGTGCAACGCTGTGCCCAGTATCTTGCGCAAGTAGTTCAGCAAACGGTGCAGCTTCGCGCTGGGGATTCACGGTGCGAAGCGTCAAGAGCCCGAGCTCCATGGCTGTAGGACCGAGCCAGTAGTGGCAGGTTAAGGCGTCTTGAGTGACCAGACCGAGTTTTGAGAGGCTCACCAAGTAAGGGTGGGCCTTTCCTGGGGCCATGTTGGCTGCTTTTGCAAGCTGCTTCAGGGGGAGAGGGTGTCCATGGGCCTCCAAAGCGAGAAGCAAGTGCCCGCCCGCTTCTATGGCTTGTATGCCTCGGCGCTCCTTGTCCGAGGCCATTTCGATTTCTTCCATAGCAGATACCCCCGTAGGCGATGCATGGTATCTGATCCATTCAATTGCATTAGATCAGGGTAAACCATTAGTCTATAAAAAATGCATTAGCACCATACTAACGCCATCGGGTCGCTAAAGCAGCCCCTACGTCCAAGGAGTGATGATCATGAGTGAGCTGGAAACGAGCTACGACGTTTTGGTAGTTGGAACTGGAGCATCCGGTATGTCCGCGGCCGTGACGGCTGCGTACGAAGGACTCAAGGTGCTGGTTGTGGACAAGGCCCCCGTATATGGGGGCACCACAGCCCGTTCGGGTGGCTGGTTGTGGATTCCGGGGACGAAGCTCGCCAAGGAGCAAGGCATCAGCGAACCTGCAGGGGCGGCACGGGAATACCTGCAGCACGAAACCACCACGCACTTCGACCCCGCACGCGTAGACGCATTTATCGAGAACGGTCCAAAAGCCATTGACTTCTTCACGGAAAAAACGTGCGTGCAATTCGACATGCCGCCCGTATTTCCGGACTATCACGCCGAGGCTCCAGGCGGCCAACCTGGTGGCCGATCGATGGTGACTCGCCCATTCGATGCCCGAGAACTCGGCACTTATGTTTCAAAACTCGCGCCCCCGGTGCCCGAGTTGACAGTCTTCGGGATGATGCTTGGATCGGGCAAAGAGTTGTGGCACTTCTTGCGTGCTTTTAAGTCGCTCGAGTCTTTTTGGTACGTCGCAAAGCGGTTCGGCGGACATCTCATGGATGTTGTCAGGTATGGCCGTGGGATGACGCTGACCAACGGTAATGCGTTGGCTGGTCGATTGGCTAAGGCCGGCATGGACCTGAACATTCCCGTGTGGCTGAATGCGCCGGTTAAAAAACTCATCGTTGAAGGCGATGCGGTCGTGGGCGCAATCGTGGTGCGCGATGGCAAGTCAGTAGAAATCCGGGTGCGTCGAGGCGTGGTTTTGGCTTGCGGTGGTTTCCCATATGACATCGAGCGTCGCAAGCAATTGTTCCCTCATGCTCCGACCGGTCGGGAGCACTTCACGCCGTCCCCTGCACTGAACACTGGTGACGGTTTGCGCCTCGGCGAATCGGTCGGGGGCTGGGTCGATCCCACCATCCCCAATGCGGCTGCTTGGTGCCCCACCTCGGTGGTCCAACGCAAGGATGGCACCCAGGGGGTCATGCCGCACTTCATTGATCGCGCTAAGCCTGGCGTGATTGCCGTGACTACAAAGGGACGGCGATTCACCAATGAGGCACTGTCGTATCACGACTTCATTCAAGCATTGGTGAAAGCTTGTAAGAACTCCGCCGAAGTGACCTGCTGGCTCGTTTGCGATCACGAGCACTTGCGTGAATACGGACTGGGGGCGGTTGCTCCATTTCCTCTCCCTATCGGCAAACATCTGAAGAGCGGATATCTCAAGCGGGGTAGCAGCCTACAGGAGTTGGCCAGTGTTATTGGTGTCCCAGCTGCCGCCTTGCAAGAGGAGGTGGAAGTTTTCAATCGGGACGCTGCATCTGGCGTTGACACGAAGTTCTCCAAGGGAAGTACCGCCTACAACAGGTATCAGGGCGACTCTTTGGTCAAACCAAACCCCTGTATGGCGCCCATTCGCAAGGGACCGTTCTATGCCATCAAGATTGTTGTGGGCGAAATCGGGACGTTCGCAGGGCTGGCGACCGATGAGTCTTGCCAAGTCCTTTCAAAGGATCGGCAGCCAGTCAAGGGTTTGTACGCAGTTGGCAATGACGCGGCCAGCATCATGGGAGGCAACTATCCGGGCGCGGGTATCACCCTCGGCCCAGCGCTCACTTTTGGCTATGTCGTTGGCCAGACGCTCGCAAAGAAACCGAGTGAACTGACAGACAGTTCAAGCCGCACCTCTGCAGAGCGCCTGCAACCCCAAACGGCATAGATCGAACACATAAAGAAAGACTGCAATGGAAATCTCTGAATTCATGGCGCCCCAGGTCCTTCGTGGACGCATCGCGCTGGTGACTGGCGCGGGACAAGGCAATGGCAGGGCTATCGCCAAAGGTCTTGCCAAGGCGGGCGCTCGGGTCGTCGTGACAGACTTGAACGAAGAGAACGCCAAGCTTGTCGCTGCAGAAATCACGGCCGCTGGCAGTTATGCGATCGCGTACAAGTTGGATGTGACCTCAAGCGAAGCGTGCCAAACCTTGGCTAAAACTGTAGCCACTGAAATCGGCAACATCGATATCTTGGTCAATAACGCGGGCATCATCATTCGCGAAGGGCTCGACAGCCCTCAGGTGGCGTCCAACCTCGAGCGCACTCTGAATGTCAATGTGATGGGTACTTTCCTTCCATCTCATGCTTGGTTGGACGCACTAAAGCAGACCAGAGGCGTGATCATCAATGTGGGATCTATCGCTTCGAGCACTGGCATCCCCAACGTGGTTGGCTATTCGCCATCCAAGGGTGCCGTCAAACTCATGACGCAAGCCCTCGCCGTCGAACTCGCCAAAGACGGTGTGCGGGTTAACGCAATCGCGCCAGGAGTCATCGAAACCCCGATGACTTCCTACACGCGGGAAGCGCCAGAGCGACTCGATAAATTTATGTTGCGTACGCCCATGGCACGCGTCGGTCAGCCCGAAGAATTGGTCGGTCCCGTAGTTTTCCTGGCATCCAGCATGGCCTCCTACGTGACAGGTGTCACGCTGCCTGTGGATGGCGGGTTTCTCGCCTCTTGAGTCGTTCCCATCCAGATTTCCAACCCAGAACTCACAGAGTTCACAAATCCAAAAGGAGACAGCCATGAGTATTCCTAAGCTCTTCAAGCGAGCCATCCTGGCAGCCAGCGTTGTCGCCGCTGCCACGGCAAGCGCGCAAGACATCAAGCTTGGATACAACGGAGATTTG
>NZ_JBGFFF010000126.1:0-13118 GCF_056175785.1 Acidovorax sp. LjRoot204 | reverse complement strand
GGCGGGCAGTTCGTCAAGGCAGAAGAACACGCCTTTGCTGGTGCCGCCGCGCAGGTAGGTAGCCGGGATTCGGATTTGAGAGGCAGTGAGCATGGTTAGAAATACGTAGGCAGGCCGTCGTCGCCGGATGGTGGGTGCGGTTGGGTCAAAAGAGCGGCAGTTGTGTGCTGGACGGGTCGGGCGGCGCGGGCTGCAACGGCCAACGGCCGATGGTTTCGTAGCTGTAGCTGCCGCTCTCGTCGTTGCGGCTCACCACCAGCAGGATTTCGTCGATGGTCCAGGCAATCTGGTTCATCTGTGTAGGGCCCAGGCGTGTTGGCGCCCAGTAGCTGATGGTGGTGTGTGGCGTGTGGCCTGTTTTCGTCGCCAGCCCCTCTGTACTCAGCGCGTGCCGGACTGCCGCTAGCAAGGCATCGAAGCAGTGCGGCCTTCCACGGGCCCGGAAGGACCATTGGATGGTGGTTTGGCCCTGATCTCTGTACACCCCGTCGCGAATGCGGTTGAGCACCAACGTGCATGCGCGCGCCTTCACACCGGCGCCTGCGCGCAACATTTTCTGGCGTATTTCCGGGGTGTCCCCATAGCGGTCCGACAGGGTCTGGTGCCAGTTGTCCATGGGAGACAAGGTACTTTGCTCCAGCCCATTGCGTGCAATGGCGATCCACATCGCTGCAGCCACCTCAGGCGGTGGCTTGGCCATGAAAATCAGCCGGGGGCCTCTCATGGCCGCTGCCTCGCTCCACGTTGCTGGCGGCCAGGAAGTCCTGCGCAAAGCGCTGCAGGACTCCCCCGGCTTCGTAGATGGAAACCTCCTCGGCCGTGTCCAGGCGGCAAGTCACGGGTACTTTGGCGCATGCACCATTTTGACGGCGGATGAGCAGCGTGAGGCGGGCGCCTGGCGCGCGGTGGCCCTCCACGCCATACACCTCCGTCCCATCCAGCCCCAGYGTAGTGCGGTTGACCCCCGCTTCAAACTCCAGTGGCAATACCCCCATGCCAATCAGGTTGGTGCGGTGGATGCGCTCGAAGCCCTCGGCCACCACCACCTCCACACCCGCCAGCCGGACGCCCTTGGCGGCCCAGTCGCGGCTGGACCCCTGGCCGTAGTCGGCGCCAGCAATGACGATGAGCGGCTGGCGGCGGTTCAGATAGGTTTCCATGGCTTCCCACATGCGCATGACCTGGCCTTCGGGCTCGACGCGGGCGAGCGAGCCTTTTTTCACCTGGCCATCCACCACAGCCATTTCGTTGACGAGCTGCGGATTGGCAAACGTGGCGCGCATGGCGGTGAGGTGGTCACCCCGGTGCGTGGCGTAGGAGTTGAAGTCCTCCTCGGGCACGCCCATGYGCGCCAGATATTCACCCGCAGCGCTGTCCCGCAGGATGGCGTTTGAGGGTGACAGGTGGTCGGTGGTGATGTTGTCAGGCAGGAGGGCCAGCGGGCGCATGCTCGTCAAAGTGCGCGGGTGGGCGGCCAGTGCGCCGATGCCCTCGGTGTCCCAGTAGGGCGGGCGGCGGATGTAGGTGGACTGCGGGCGCCACTCGTACTGCGGCGACACGCGCTGGCCATCGTCGTGTCGGATGGCGAACATGGGTTCGTACACGGCGCGGTATTGCGCGGGCTTCACGGCAGTTTTCACCACGGCGTCGATTTCTTCGTCACTGGGCCACAGGTCCTTGAGGCGAATCGCCTGGCCGTCCACCACCGCCAGCACGTCCTTTTCGATGTCAAAACGCACCGTGCCCGCAATCGCATAGGCCACGACCAGCGGGGGCGAGGCCAGGAAGGCCTGCTTGGCATAGGGGTGGATGCGCCCGTCGAAATTGCGGTTGCCCGAGAGCACGGCGGTGGCGTACAGGTCGCGGTCAATGATCTCCTGCTGAATGGCAGGGTCCAGCGCGCCACTCATGCCATTGCAGGTGGTGCAGGCAAAGGCCACGATGCCAAAGCCGAGCTTTTCCAGTTCGGCCAGCAAACCCGATTCCTTCAAATACAGCTCCACCGCCTTGGAGCCGGGCGCCAGCGAGGTCTTGACCCAGGGCTTGCGCGTGAGGCCCAGCCGGTTGGCGTTGCGCGCCAGCAGCGCGGCGGCGATCACGTTGCGCGGGTTGGAGGTGTTAGTGCAGCTGGTGATGGCGGCAATGACCACAGCGCCATCGGGCATCGTGCCGTCCTGTGGTGCGGGCATGGCCCAGGGGCCCGCGATGCCTTGGGCCGTCAGGTCGGACGTGGCCACGCGCGCGTGGGGGTTGGAGGGGCCGGCCAGGTTGCGCACCACGCTCGACAGGTCGAACACCAGGTTGCGCGCATAGACAGCGTCCTGAAGGGTGTCGGACCACAATCCCGCTGCCTTGGCATAGGCCTCGACCAGCTTCACTTGTTCCGCCTCGCGGCCCGTCAGCGTCAGATACTCCAGCGTCTGTTCGTCGATGCTGAACAAGGCCGCCGTGGCACCATATTCGGGCGCCATGTTCGAGATGGTGGCGCGGTCGCCAATCGTGAGCTTGGCGGCGCCTTCGCCAAAGAACTCTAGGTACGCCCCCACCACCTTGGCCTTGCGCAAAAACTCGGTGAGCGCCAGCACCACGTCAGTGGCGGTGATGCCGTCCTGGCGGTGGCCGGTCAGCTCCACGCCCACGATCTCGGGCAGCCGCATCATCGATGCGCGGCCCAGCATCACGTTCTCGGCCTCCAGTCCGCCCACGCCGATGGCGATCACGCCCAGGGCGTCCACATGCGGTGTGTGGCTGTCGGTGCCCACACAGGTGTCGGGGTAGGCCACGCCGTTGTCCGCATGGATCACGGGCGACATCTTCTCCAGGTTGATCTGGTGCATGATGCCGTTGCCCGCGGGGATGACCTGGACGTTGGAAAACGCTTTTTTCGTCCACTCGATGAAGTGGAACCGGTCCTCGTTGCGGCGGTCCTCGATGGCGCGGTTCTTTTCGAATGCATGGGGGTCGAAGCCGCCGCACTCCACGGCCAGCGAGTGGTCCACGATGAGCTGCACGGGCACCACGGGGTTCACCTGGGCCGGGTCGCCGCCCTGGGCCGCGATGGCGTCGCGCAGGCCCGCCAGATCCACCAGCGCGGTCTGGCCCAGAATGTCGTGGCACACCACGCGTGCCGGGTACCAGGCGAAGTCGCGGTCGCTGCGCCGCTCGACGAGCTGGCGCAGGCAGTCGTTGATGGTGGCCGGATCGGCGCGGCGCACGATGTTTTCGGCGTGGACCCGGGCGGTGTAGGGCAGGGTGGCCCAGGCGCCCGGTTGCAGAGATTCGACAGCCTCTCGGGCATCAAAGTAGTCAAGCTGCGTGCCGGGCAGTTGCTTGCGGTACAGAGTGTTCATGAGCGTGGGGCAGAGGGCTTCGGCCGTTTGTTTTTACTTGCGGTCCTGGATTGGTACGAACGTCAGGTCTTCCGGCCCGGTGTAGTTCGCACTCGGCCGGATGATCTTGTTGTCCTGCCGCTGCTCGATGATGTGCGCCGCCCAGCCGCTGGTGCGGGCAATCACAAACAGCGGCGTGAACATGGCGGTGGGCACACCCATCATGTGGTAGCTCACGGCGCTGAACCAGTCGAGGTTGGGGAACATCTTTTTGACCTCCCACATCACCGATTCCAGCCGTTCGGCAATGTCGAACATCTTGGTGCTACCGGCCTCTTCCGACAAACCGCGCGCCACGCCCTTGATGACGACATTGCGCGGGTCGCTCACGGTGTAGACCGGGTGACCAAAACCAATGACCACCTCCTTGGCCTCCACGCGGCGGCGGATGTCGGCCTCAGCCTCATCCGGGCTGTCGTAGCGTTTCTGGATCTCGAAAGCCACCTCGTTCGCGCCGCCATGCTTGGGGCCCCGCAGCGCGCCGATGGCGCCGGTGATGGCCGAATACATGTCGCTGCCCGTGCCGGCCACCACGCGGGCGGTGAAGGTGCTGGCGTTGAACTCGTGCTCGGCATACAGGTTGAGTGAGGTGTGCATGGCACGCTCCCAGGCTGCGCTGGGTTTGGAGCCATGCAGCAGGTGCAAGAAGTGCGCACCGATGGAGTCGTCATCGGTCTCCACCTCGATGCGACGGCCCGAACTGGCCCAGTGGTGCCAGTAGAGCAGCATGGAGCCAAGTGATGCCATGAGCCGGTCGGCAATGTCGCGCGCACCTGGCAGGTTGTGGTCGTCCTTTTCAGGCAGCGCACAGCCCAGGGCCGAGACGCCCGTGCGCATCACGTCCATGGGGTGGCTGGCGGCGGGCAGTTGCTCCAGCGCCTGCTTCACACTCATCGGCAGGCCGCGCAGGGCCTTGAGCTTGGACTTGTAGGCGCGCAGTTCGGCGCGTGTGGGCAGCTTGCCGTGGACCAGCAGGTGGGCGATTTCTTCGAATTCGCAGACCTCGGCAATGTCGAGGATGTCGTAGCCTCGGTAGTGCAGGTCGTTGCCCGTGCGGCCCACGGTGCACAGGGCGGTGTTGCCCGCCGTCACGCCCGAGAGCGCGACGGACTTCTTGGGCTTGAAGCCCGGGGTTTCAACGGTGGTAGTCATGCGGTCTCCTGGTTCACATATGGGTTGGTGATGGCAGCGGGGCGGCCTTTGCCATCCACCGCCACCATTTCAAAAATCCCCTTCAGCACTTCGTCATGGGGCGAGCCCAGCGTGGCGGCCAGACCGGTCACGCACACGGTGAGCGAGCTGCGGCCGACGCGGGTGACCCAGGCGCGCAGCGTGAGCACATGGCCCAGGGGCACCGGGGCCAGAAAACGCACGTCAGTCACGCCCGCCATCACCACGTCGCGCTGTGCGGCGCCGCGCGCTGCCAGAAACGCCGCCTTGGCCATGAGCTGCAGGGCGTTGCCGCCGAACAGCGTGCCGTAGTGGTTGGCTTCTGCGGGGAAGACGATTTCCGTCAGTTCGACGGTGCCAGTGGGGGTTGTCATGCTTCGCAATTTACGCACAATGACATCCCTCTGTAAGTCCTGAATTGGCGAATGATTGCGAATAAAAAACCGTCAATTTGCAAATATTGCGAATGATGGTGAAGGTGCTACCAGGCGCCGCTGAGAAAGATGGAATGAAAAAAACCTTCATGGGTGTGCGCTTGCGCCGCCTGCGCGAAGAGCGCGGCATGACCCAGATTGCGCTGGCGCGGGCGCTGGACCTGTCGGCCAGTTACCTCAACCAGCTGGAGCAGAACCAGCGCCCGCTCACGGTGCCCGTGCTGCTCAAGATCAATGCTGTATTCGGTGTGGACGTGCAGCGCTTCTCGGACGACGATGAGGCGCGCCTCATCACGGGCCTGCGCGAGGTGTTGGCCGACTTGCCTGCCGGGGTGGGCGGGGAGGGCGCGGGCGATGCCGTGTCTCTGGCAGAGATCCGCGAGCTGGCCGCCGGCATGCCCGCTGTGGCGCGCACGCTGCTGGCGTTGCACCAGCGGCACCGTCAGGCGTTGGAGCGCCTGGCCGCCCTGGGCAATGACCGGGGCGGCGAGGGCACCGTGGCCCACCATCCGCCCATGGCTTATGAAGAAGTGCGCGACTTCTTTTTTGCACGCCAGAACCACATTGCCGAGCTGGACGATACTGCCGAACGCTGTGCTGCCGAATGGGGCCTGCTGCCCGGGCGGGCGGATGAAGCGCTGGCGCAGCGACTGCACCAGGCTCATGGCGTGCGCGTGGTGGATGTGGCCGACCTGCCCGGGCAGGCGCAACGGGTATTCCAGGCCGATGCCGGCGTGTTGCAGCTGGCGGCTGGCCTGGAGCGGGGGCAGCGGGCGTTTCAGATGGCGACGCAGCTGGCGTTTCTGGAGCAGGGCGCCGAGCTGCAACGTTTGGCCGCTGGCGCCGGGCTGTCGAGCGACCAGGCCCGGGCGCTGGCGCGCATCGGTCTTGCCAACTACTTTGCGGGGGCGCTGGTGCTGCCCTACACTGCCTTTTTGCAGGCGGCCGAAGCGGCGCACTACGACATCGACCGGCTGGGCCAGCAGTTTGGTGTGGGTTTCGAGACGGTGTGCCACCGCCTGTCCACCTTGCAACGCCCCAGTGCGCGCGGTGTGCCGTTCTTCTTCATCCGGGTAGACCGCGCGGGCAACATCAGCAAGCGGCAGTCGGCCACACACTTTCACTTCAGCAAGATCGGCGGCACCTGCCCGCTGTGGAATGTGTACGAGGCCTTCGCACAGCCAGGCCGCATCGTGCCGCAGGTGGCGCGCATGCCCGATGGCCGCGCCTACCTGTGGGTGGCGCGTGTGGTATCGCGCAGCGGCGGCGGCTGGGGGGTGCCCGGCAAGGAGTTCTCCGTAGCCCTGGGGTGTGACATTCGCCACGCGCCGCAGCTGGTGTATTCACGTGGGCTGGACCTGGCCAACCCCGAGGCCGCCGTCCCCATCGGCATGGGCTGCAAGGTGTGTGAGCGCGATGCCTGTCCGCAACGCGCGTTCCCGCCCATCGGGCGGGCGTTGGATGTGAATGAAAACCGCAGCCGTTTTGCGCCGTACCCCGTGGCGCCAGGGGCAGTCGTCGGGTAAACCCGTGGGCGTTCTGGTGGCGAAATATGCTCATCATTTCATAGCTTGTGAGGTAAGTCGCTGTGGCGCTAGAGGCACTTTTTTCTTAAATTTTTCGCCGTAACCAAATGTTGGCTCCACAGTGGCTGGATTGCCGCTATCCTGCGCAATTTGCATGGTGTCTGGTCGGCTCCCCGGCCAGCAAAGCAAAGGCACGTCTCTGACTTCTTCCACTTCTTCCCCGCTGGCTGCCCTGGCACCCCCAAGCCGCTATCGGCATTGGGTGGCGGGCATGGGTGTGGCCTTTCTGGGGTTGGTGGTGAGCCTGTGGCTGGCGCAACACCAGGCTGCGTCGATGGCGCAGATCGAAGAAGCGCGCTTCACCCAGGAGACGCGGGCGTTTGCCGAGGCGCTGAGCCAGCGCATTGCCGGTCACACCGAGGTGGTCAACGGCCTGCGGGGTCTGTTCACGGCCAACCCCCGCTTGTCGCGCCTGGACTTTGAACGGGCCGCCAGCGAGATGGAGGTGGGCCAGCGCTACCCCGGTGTTCGCAACCTGTCTTTCACGCGCTGGGTGCCTGGGCGTGAGCGCGAGGCCTACGAGGCCAGGGTGAGGGCGGACACCTCGTTGTCACCCGACGGCTTGCCCCAGTTCAAGATCCACCCACCCGGCGAGCGTGCCGAGTACTTCGTGGCCGAGTATCTCTGGCCCATGTTCGGCAATGAAGGGGTGCTGGGCCTGGATATCAGTGCCCAGCCCGCCAACCTGGCCGCCATGCGCTACAGCCGCGACAGCGGGCAGACCGTGGTGTCTGCCCCGTTCGATCTGCTTCAGGAGACAACACATCGCGCAGGCATCGTCATCCGCGTGCCGGTGTTCGACCCCACCGCCGGCACGGCCGAGCAGCGTTTTGTGGGCGCGGTGGCGTCCACCCTGCGGGTCTATGACCTGGTGCAGGGGCTGGGCAGCCAGGGGTTTCTGAACGGCATCGCCGTCGCCATGGCGGACCTGGGACCGGTGCGCCCGGATTCGGGCGATGCCATGGTGCGCCCCCTGCTGGAGCAGACGGCCCCGGGCCTGCCCGGTGTGCGGCCCCTTGTGCGTGAGCTGGGGGTGCATGACCGGCGCTGGCAGCTGACCTTCTACCCGACCCGGTCGTTCCTGACGGCGTCGGAAACGCGCTTGCCGTGGCTGGCCGGGCTGGCGGCCGCGGTGGTGTCGTTGTTGCTGGCTTCCGTCGTGGCCCTGCTGGTGCGCCAGCGCACCCTGGCGCTGGTGCGAGCCCAGCTGTCCGACGATGCCCGGCGCGAGAGTGAGGAGCGGTTCCGTGCGCTCTTCAACCAGGCCACCGTGGGTGTCGCACAGGTGGACTCGGCCACGGGCCAGTTTGTGCGCGTCAACCAGCGCTACGCCGACATCCTGGGGTACAGCCCGGAGGAAATGGTGGGCATGACCTTTCAGAGCCTCACCCACCCCGATGACCTGGCAGCGGACCTGGCGCAAGTGAGGCGGCTACAGAGCGGCGATGTGCCCGAGTACCGGCTGGAAAAACGCTACATCCATAAGGACGGGCACGAGGTCTGGGGCGACCTGACCGTGTCGTCGATGTGGGCGTCAGGCTCCGCGCCCGGCCACCACATTGCCGTGGTGCAGGACATCACTGCGCGCAAGCGCATGGAAGAAAACCTGCGGGCCAATGAACAACGCCTGCGCAGCATTCTGGAGCGCCTGCCCATGGGCCTGTGCCTGGTGCAGGACGATGGGCTCATCAGCTTTCGCAACCAGCGGTATGTCCAGATCTGCGGCTACACGCAGGAGGAGGTGCCCGACACCGACACCTGGTGGCAGCGCGCCTACCCCGACGCTGCGGAGCGCGATGCGATCCGCCAGAGGCTGCTGGACACCAGGCACCTGGGCGTGATCCCGCTGGCCGAGTACACGATCCGCTGCGCGGACGGCAAGTACAAGCCGGTGGAGATCTCCGGCATTTTTGTCGAGGGGGGGCGCCTGATCACCATGCAGGACCTGAGCGAGCGCAAAGCCGCCGAGGAAGAGATCAACCAGCTGGCTTACTACGACCCGCTCACCCGCCTGCCCAACCGCCGTCTGCTGATGGACCGGCTGCAGCAGGCGCTGGCCACCAGCGCGCGCCACCAGCGCAGTGGTGCACTGCTGATGCTGGACCTCGACAACTTCAAGACGGTGAACGAAACCCGGGGCCACGACCGGGGCGATGCCTTGCTGTTGCAGGTGGCGCACCGTTTGCGCGGCTGCGTGCATGAAGACGACACCGTGGCCCGACAGGGCGGCGACGAATTTGTGGTGGTGCTGGAAGACCTGGGCGACAGCCCCGAGGACGCCGCTGCACGCGCCGAGGACGTAGGTCAGCGTATCCTGGGTGTGCTGCGCGAGCCTTACCAGATCGACGGCGCTGCGCACCACAGCTCGCTGAGCATGGGCGTCACCATCTACAGTGGCACGCGCGAGACCGTGGACGAACTGCTCAAGCGTGCCGACCTGGCGCTGTACCAGGCCAAGAACGCGGGGCGGGACACCTTGCGCTTTTATGACCCCCAGATGCAGGCTGCGGTCAGCGCCCGCGCCACGCTGGAGCTGGACATGCGGGTGGGCCTGGCCCAGGGCCAGTTCGAGCTGTATTACCAACCCCAGATCGACCACGGCCGCATTACCGGGGCCGAGGCGCTGCTGCGCTGGCGGCACCCGCGCGATGGATTCATCTCGCCCGCGCATTTCATCCCGCTGGCCGAAGAAACCGGCCTGATCCTGCCGCTCGGCGAGTGGGTGCTGCAGGCAGCCTGTCGGCGGCTGGCCGCATGGGCCCAGCAGCCCGACCTTGCCTTGCTGAGCCTGGCCGTGAACGTGAGCCCACGGCAGTTCCACCAAAGCGGCTTTGTCGCCCAGGTGCTCGCGGCGCTGGCGGGTGCGGGGGCCGACGGCCACCAGCTCAAGCTGGAGATGACTGAAGGCCTGCTGCTGCAAGACGTGGAAGACACCATCGACAAGATGGGCCAGCTCAAGGGCTACGGCGTGGGCTTTTCGCTGGACGACTTTGGCACGGGCTATTCGTCGCTGAGCTACCTCAAGCGCCTGCCGCTGGACCAGCTCAAGATCGACCAGAGCTTCGTGCGCGACGTGCTGACCGACCCCAATGACGCGGCAATTGCCCGCACCGTGGTGGCGCTGGGCACCAGCCTGGGCCTGCGCGTGATTGCGGAGGGCGTGGAGACCGAGGCGCAGCGCGAGTTTCTGGAGCGCCACCACTGCCACGCCTGGCAGGGCTACCTGCTCAGCCCCCCCGTGGCAGTGGCGGAGTTTGAGGCGCTGGTGCGCCGAACCAATGGCGCCCTGGATGGGCGCCTTGGATGACCCGGGGCGTGCGGCGGGCGCAGGGTGGCGTGTGTTGCGCGGAGTGCAGGTGGCAACAGGCTGCCGGAAACCCTTTGCAACCGCAGTCTGGCTGCGCCACCTATGATGCAGGCGCTCCACCGCTGCCGCCTTCATGTTCTTCAAAAAGCCTTCGCCGCCCGCACCCTCGCCATTGACGCAGGGCTTTGACGCGCAGCGCGAACGCTCGGTGATTGCCGAGATGCTGCTCAAGCGCTCGGCCAAGCTGATCCTGGGGCGCAGCGAGCTGGAGATCATTCGCGGGGTATGCCAGGCCATTGTGGATGTCTCCAGCCACATCCGCCTGGCCTGGACCTGGTTCGGTCCGACCGACACGCACACCATCCGCCCGCAGGTGTTTGCAGGCCCGGCGGCGGCCTATGCCGAATCGCTGAACATCGAACGCAACCTGCTCACCCGCATTGGCCCTGCCTTCACCACGCTGGACGGCAAGTCTGCGGGCCCTTTCACGGTGTCGCAGTTTTCGCCGTTTGGGCCCTGGCGCGACGCAGCCCGCCACCACGACATCCACCACGTGCTGGCCTTGCCCATCGCCTCCACCTTCAACGGCTACAGCGGCATCTTTGTGCTGTATGCCGACCGTGATGGCTACTTTGATGAAGTCGGCGTCAGCCTGTTTGCAGGGCTGGCCGAGCTGTTCGGCTCCCTCATGACCGTGGCCGCCGAACGCCAGGAGTTGCAGCGCGCCGCCTACCACGATGCGCTCACCGGGCTGCTCAACCGCCATGCGGTGGACCTGATCGACCGGCGCGTGTACCGCGCCTCGCTGTTTGAGCCCGTCTCGTCCATCCTGTTGATGGACCTGGACCGGTTCAAGAGCATCAATGACCGTTTTGGCCACGACGCGGGCGACAAGGCCCTGCAGGCGGTGGCCCGGGTGCTGACCGACACCTTGCGGCGTGGCGACGAGATCATTCGCTGGGGCGGCGAGGAGTTTCTGGTCTGCCTGCCGCAGACCGCGCTGCCCGACGCGCTGAAGGTGGCCGAGAAACTGCGCCGCGCGGTGGAGAGCATCACCGATCCCGAGCAGCTCACCGTGTCGATTGGCGCGTGCGAAATCTCTGCACTGCAGCACCTGCCCCAGGCGGTGGCCCGCGCAGACGAAGCCCTGTTCCAGGCCAAGTCGGGTGGGCGTAACCAGGTGTGTGTGCTGCATTGACGTTGCCCGCTTTTGGCTATCAAATTTGATAGCAAACAAGCCATATCACACTAGCGCATCAGGCCATTTTTGCCGATTTTTCGCCTGCGCAGTGCCCCCAGGCGCCACCCACGGCCCCGGAGGCCGGGGGGCGGGCAGGCGGCGCGGTATCATTCCGGCCTTGCCCACACCCGGCCCTGCCGGTGTGCTTTACGCCGGGACTGCGCACCGGCGCCCTGGTTGACCCCCGCGTCCCTCCTGCATTTATCCGCCTTCTGATCCGTGCGTCTTACCTCGATCAAGCTCTCTGGCTTCAAGTCGTTCGCTGAACCCACCAACTTCATGCTGCCCGGGCAACTGGTGGGCGTGGTGGGCCCCAACGGCTGCGGCAAGTCCAACATCATGGACGCGGTGCGCTGGGTGCTGGGCGAGAGCAAGGCCAGCGAGCTGCGCGGCGAGAGCATGCAGGACGTGATCTTCAGCGGCACCACCACCCGCAAGCAGGCCAGCCGCGCCAGCGTGGAGCTGGTCTTCGACAACTCTGACCATCGCGCGGGCGGCCAGTGGGGCCAGTATGGCGAGGTGGCCGTGCGCCGCGTGCTCACGCGCGACGGCACCAGCAGCTACTTTCTGAACAACCAGCCCGTGCGCCGCCGTGACGTGCAGGACGTGTTTCTGGGCACGGGCCTGGGGCCCCGCGCCTACGCCATCATCGGCCAGGGCACCATCAGCCGCATCATCGAAAGCCGCCCTGAGGAACTGCGCCTGTTCCTCGAAGAGGCTGCGGGCGTCTCCAAATACAAGGAGCGTCGSCGCGAGACCGAAAACCGCTTGKCGGACACGCGCGAGAACCTCACGCGSGTSGAAGACATCCTGCGCGARCTSAACGCCAACCTCGAAAAGCTCGARAAGCAGGCCGAGGTGGCCGCCAAATACAACACGCTGCACGCCGATGCGACGCTCAAGCAGCACCAGCTGTGGTTCCTGAAGCGGACCGAGGCCGAGGAGCAGCAGAACAAGGTGCGCCTCGATGGCCTGCAGGCCGTGAATGACCTCGAATCGCGCATGGCCGACCTGCGCGCGGTCGAGTCGGACCTCGAAACCATCCGCCAGGCCCACTACGCCGCGGGCGACCAGGTCAACCAGGCCCAAGGCAAGCTCTACGAAGCTACGGCCGAGGTCGGCARGCTCGAAGCCGAGATCCGCTACGTGGTCGAGGGCCGCCAGCGCGTGGAACAGCGCCTGGTGCAACTGGCCGAGCAGATCGCCCAGTGGCAGACCCGCAAGGAAGAGGCCGACATCGAGCTGGAAAACCTGGCCGGCGCGGGTGTGGACGCCGAAGAACGCGCCGAGCTGCTGGCCGCCCAGGTCGAAGAACAAGCCATGCAGATGCCCGACCTGGAGGAGGCCCTGCGCCAGGCGCAAAGCCGCACGGCCGAGCAACGGACTGCCGTGGTGCAGGTGCAGCAGCAGATTGGCGTGCTCGCTGCCGAGCAGCGCAGCTTTGACGAGCAAAGCCGCCAGCTCGACGCCCGCTTCGAGCGCCTGCGCACCGACCGCAATGCGCTGGCCGCGCCCGACGAGGCCCGTCTGACCAACTTGCGCGAACAACTCGAAGAAGCGCAAGAGATCGCAGAAACCACCGCAGCCCGCCTGCACGAGCTGCAGGARTCCGTGCCSCARCTSGACGACGACCGMCGCGCACGCCAGCAGGCCGTGAACAGCGAGAGCGCACGCCAGGCTGAGCTGTCTGCCCGCATGGAGGCCCTCAAGGCGCTGCAGGAAAAGGTCAAGACCGAYGGCAAGCTGSSSCCCTGGCTCGCCAAGCACGGSCTCGAWGGCMTGCAGGGSCTGTGGAGCCGYATCCACATCGARCMSGGCTGGGAAAACGCGCTSGAAGCTGCATTGCGCGAGCGACTGGCCGCGCTGGAAGTAGGGCGCCTGGACATGGTGCGTGGCTTCCTCGGCTCCGGCGGCAACGACGCGCCCCCGGCTCGGCTGGCCTTCTACAGCGCCCCCGCAGCAGGCCACCCCGAGCCATCGTCACCCCACGCC
>NZ_JBGFFF010000125.1:0-13164 GCF_056175785.1 Acidovorax sp. LjRoot204 | reverse complement strand
CTGGTTCGAGAACCGGTTCCCGACGGCCTTTGACGCCTACAAGGTGCACATGTCGGAGTACTACGCKCCGAAGAACTTCAACTTCTGGTACATCTTCGGCTCGCTSGCGMTGSTSGTSCTSGTGATCCAGATCGTGACCGGCATCTTCCTSGTSATGCACTACAAGCCSGACGCSAACCWGGCGTTCGCRTCGGTCGAGTACATCATGCGCGAYGTGCCCTGGGGCTGGCTGATCCGCTACATGCACTCCACGGGCGCCTCGGCGTTCTTTGTGGTGGTGTACCTGCACATGTTCCGTGGCCTCATCTACGGCAGCTACCGCAAGCCGCGCGAGCTGGTCTGGATCTTCGGTTGCGCGATCTTCCTGTGTCTGATGGCCGAAGCCTTCATGGGTTACCTGCTGCCCTGGGGMCAGATGWSCTACTGGGGCGCCCAGGTGATCGTGAACCTGTTCGCKGCCATCCCSTTCATYGGYCCTGAYCTSGCSCTGCTGATCCGYGGCGACTAYGTGGTGRGCGAYGCSACGCTGAAYCGCTTCTTCAGCTTCCACGTGATYGCCGTGCCCCTGGTGCTGCTGGGCCTTGTGGTGGCACACTTGCTGGCGCTGCACGACGTGGGCTCCAACAACCCCGATGGTGTGGAAATCAAGGGCCCCAAGGCTCCCAAGGATGCCAATGGCAAGCCGCTCGATGGCGTGCCCTTCCACCCCTACTACACGGTGYATGACATCTTCGCGCTGAGCATGTTCCTGATGGCATTCACGGCCGTGGTGTTCTTTGCTCCTGAGTTCGGTGGTTACTTCCTCGAATACAACAACTTCATCCCTGCCGATCCGCTCAAGACCCCTGCACACATTGCTCCGGTCTGGTACTTCACGCCGTTCTATTCGATGCTGCGTGCCATTACCACCGAGATGATGTATGTACTCGTTCTGTGCGTGGTCGCGGGTGCGGGCTTTGGGGTGCTCAAGGCCAAGCTGCCCAGCTTCGTGAAGGCTGGTATCGCCGGTGCGGCCGTGGTGGTCATCGCCATGATGCTGTCCATCGATGCCAAGTTCTGGGGTGTGGTGGTGATGGGTGGTGCTGTGATCATCCTGTTCTTCCTGCCCTGGCTGGATCACAGCCCTGTCAAGTCGATCCGCTACCGCCCTGACTGGCACAAGTACCTTTACGGCGTGTTTGTGATCATCTTCCTGATCTTGGGCTACCTGGGTGTTCAGCCACCATCGCCGATCGGCGAGCGTGTGTCGCAAGTCGGAACGCTGTTCTACTTCGGCTTCTTCCTGCTGATGCCCTGGTGGAGCCGCATCGGTGAAACCAAGCCCGTGCCTGACCGCGTGACCTTTGTGGCGCACTGAGCCTGGAGATAACAACAATGAAGAAAATCATCCTCACGTTGATCGCCGCTGTGGGTCTGGTCGCCGGTGCTGCCCATGCGGCGGGTGGCGACACCATTGCCTGGGACAAGGCGCCCAACAAGACCAACGACCTGGCCTCGCTGCAAAACGGTGCCAAGGTGTTCGTGAACTACTGCCTGAGCTGCCACTCGGCGGCCTACATGCGGTTCAATCGCCTGCGCGACATCGGCCTGACCGAGCAGCAGATCAAGGACAACCTSCTGTTCRCSACCGACAAGGTSGGYGARACCATGAAGGCGTCGATCGATCCCAAGCAGGCCAAGGAATGGTTTGGTGCCAATCCGCCCGACCTCACCGTGATTGCACGCTCACGTGCAGGCCACGGCGGCACGGGKGCTGACTAYCTGTACACCTWCCTGCGCACCTWCTAYCGCGACGACACCAAGGCCACCGGCTGGAACAACCTGGCTTTCCCCAGCGTCGGTATGCCCCATGTTCTGTGGCAGTTGCAGGGCGAACGTCGTCCCGTGTTTGAAGAACACGAGAGCCACGGCCACAAGACCCATGTCTTCAAGGGCTGGGAGCAGATCACGCCTGGCACGATGACGCCTTTGCAATTCGATCAGAATATTGGTGATCTGGTGAACTATCTGCAGTGGATGGGCGAGCCCGCGCAGAACACCCGTTGGCGCGTGGGCGTCTGGGTGCTGATGTTCCTGGGCGTGTTCACGATCATTGCCTGGCGCTTGAACGCTGCGTTCTGGAAGGACGTCAAGTAAACGCCAGATCCATCGCTAGCACCCTGCGGGGTGCCGTCGGATTTATTACAGAGTGGGCGCTTTTGGCGTCCCACTCTTTTGATTTTTAGGAGCCTCCCACCATGATGGTGCTTTACTCGGGTACGACCTGTCCCTTCTCCCACCGCTGCCGTTTTGTCCTGTTTGAAAAAGGCATGGACTTTGAAATCCGCGATGTGGACCTGTACAACAAGCCCGAAGACATCAGCGTAATGAACCCGTACGGCCAGGTGCCGATCCTGGTCGAGCGCGACCTGATCCTGTATGAGTCGAACATCATCAATGAGTACATCGACGAACGCTTCCCGCACCCGCAACTGATGCCTGGTGACCCGGTGGACCGCGCCCGCGTGCGCCTGTTCCTGCTCAACTTCGAGAAGGAATTGTTCGTGCATGTGAACACGCTCGAATCGCGTGCGACCAAGGGCAATGAGAAAGCGTTGGAAAAGGCGCGCGCCCACATCCGTGACCGCCTGACGCAGCTGGCCCCGGTGTTCCTCAAGAACAAGTACATGCTGGGCGACAAYTTCTCGATGCTSGACGTGGCSATYGCGCCGCTGCTSTGGCGCCTSGACTACTACGGCATYGAYCTSTSCAAGAAYGCGGCSCCGCTSCTCAAGTACGCYGAGCGCATCTTCTCGCGCCCGGCYTACATTGAAGCGCTGACGCCGTCCGAAAAGGTCATGCGCAAGTAAGCAGCGGCCTGCAGACTTCCCTCTTTCCATAGCAGCTGTAGTACCGCCATCCATGACCGCACAGGAATCGACCTCCACGCGCCCCTATCTCATTCGCGCCCTGTACGAATGGTGTACCGACAACGGGCTCACGCCTTACGTGGCGGTGCGTGTGGACGACTCCGTGCAGGTGCCGCGCGAGTATGTGAAGGATGGCGAGATCGTTCTGAACATCAGTTTTGATGCGACCAGCGCGCTGCAACTGGGCAATGAATTCATTGAGTTCAAGGCGCGTTTTGGTGGCAAGCCCCGCGAAATCCTGGTGCCGGTCGGGCGTGTGATCGCCATCTATGCCCGTGAGAACGGGCAAGGTATGGCGTTCCCGCCACCGGTGGATCTGTTGACTTCTGCGGAGGGGGCTCCCTCTGCACTGTCTGCTGCTGCGTCCCCCGCGCCGGTGCAAACGGAAGAGGCGACGGCTGCCGTGCCTGCCGAAGACCGTGTCGTGCAGCTGGTGGGTGTGGAAGATGGCCACAAGGATGATGGGGGCGACGCTCCTCGGCCGCCGCCTGCTCAAGGTGGAGCACGCCCCTCGCTGAAGCGCATCAAATAGCTGCTGTTTCAAATTTCGGGCGGTTTTTACAGGATAAAATACTGCCTTCGCCGGTTTAGCTCAGTTGGTAGAGCACCCGCCTTGTAAGCGGTAGGTCGTCAGTTCGATTCCGACAACCGGCACCATTTCTCTTGCTTTTTGCATTCCCTGGCACTGACGCCCCGGCCGTCAGGTTTGAACTTTCAGGCGAATCGCGTTAACCTCCCACCCCCGACTGCGCAGATGCGCCTGCAAAGCAGGCAGCAGTTGGCGTATTTTTGCCGCCGCAGCGTTGCTCTTGACCAGCAGGCACCAGCTGTCCCCGTCAATGGGGCCTGCCTGCACCGCTGGGCGCAACGCGGCGGGAATCAGCAATTCAATGGCCTTGAGCCGATCACTGGAGTCGCGTGTCAGCGCTGTAAGCTTTGCCAGCGTGGGGGATTCCTCGCTGGCTTGCTGCAGGGTGACGGCGTAGTGGCGGCGATTCATGGTGTGGCGTCTTCGGGCGTGGAGTATTGGCAGTGCATTTGATTATCACGGACGCCAGACTGGCGCGCAGCCGGGCCATTCATTTGTCTGGCACGCGCTTGGTCCTGGCGGGGCTTGCTGTGTCGCTGTGCCTGATGGTGGTGGCTGCAGGGCTCTACCACTGGGTTTTTCTGAAAGGGGCGCGTGAAGGGTGGCCTATCGTGGGCTCGCTGGTGCGCCTTGTGGTCAAGGATGAGTTTGCCGAGCGTGACCGATTCATGCGCGCCAATCTCGATGCCATGGCCCGGCGTGTGGGTGAAATGCAAGCGCGCATGGTGCAGCTGGAGTCCCTCGGAGACCGTGTGCTGGGCTTGGCAGGCATGGCGCCTGCTGACATTCAGAAAGCGGATGCCCGCGGCGGCGCCCTCGTGAGCGCGCGCAACCTGTCCATGGAAGAGCTGCAAACCACCCTGGATGATCTGGAGCGCCTGACCAACCAGCGTGTGGATCTGATGACGGTGCTGGAGTCCCGTCTGTTTGACCAGCACATCCGCAAGAAGATGATTCCGACCCATGCGCCCGTCACGGGGCGTGTCGCAGGGTCGGGTTTTGGCTGGCGGGTCGATCCCATTACGGGGCAGTCGGCCTTGCACACCGGGCTGGATTTCCAGGCCGACACCGGCACACCCATCCTGGCGGCCGCCGGAGGCGTGGTTGTTACCCAGGAGTACCACCCCGCCTACGGCAACATGATCGAGGTAGACCATGGCAACCAGCTGGTGACGCGCTATGCCCATGCCTCGCGCGTCTTGATCAAGCAGGGCGACATCGTGCGCCGCGGGCAAAAGATTGCGGAGATCGGTACCACCGGCCGCTCGACGGGGCCGCATCTGCACTTTGAGGTGCTGGTGCAGGGGGTTTTCCAGGACCCACAGAAGTTCCTGAATGCGGGCGGTACGGCCACTGGCGCACAGGTAGCCGCCATTCAGCCCTCCACGTTGGCAGGACAGCCGGCCGCGCCGGCACCGGGCAGGTAAAATCGCGGGTCCGGCGTTCTCTGCCCGCAGTTGCAATGCTTGCAATATCGGTCGCAGGACCCATCTGAACTCAATTCATCTTAGGGATTTCGGTCGCTTGGCGCGCTGATTGCAGCGGGGCAGGCGGTCCTGTTCGCATGGCCACCAACTTCCTCACCAAAATATTCGGCAGCCGCAATGACCGGCTCCTCAAGCAGTACCGCAAGACGGTGACCCGCATCAATGCGATGGAGCCCGATTACGAGAAGCTGTCGGACGAGCAGCTCCGGGCCAAGACGCAGGAGTTCAAGGACCGTGTGGCCAAGGGCGAGTCGCTGGACAGCATCCTCCCCGAAGCCTTTGCCGTGGTGCGCGAGGGCTCCAAGCGCATCATGAAGATGCGGCACTTTGATGTGCAGCTGCTCGGTGGCATGGCGCTGCATTTTGGCAAGATCGCCGAAATGCGCACYGGCGAGGGCAAGACCCTSACGGCCACGCTGCCGGTGTACCTCAATGCCCTCTCGGGCAAGGGTGTGCACGTGGTSACGGTGAAYGACYACCTSGCCAACCGCGATGCGCAGTGGATGGGSCGCCTGTACAACTTCCTGGGCCTCACGGTGGGTATCAACCTGCCCAACATGCCCCGTGAAGAAAAGCAGGCTGCGTACCGTGCCGACATCACCTACGGCACCAACAACGAATACGGCTTTGACTACCTGCGTGACAACATGGTCTATGAAGCGCAGGACCGTGTGCAGCAGGGCCTGAACTTTGCCATCGTGGACGAGGTGGACTCGATCCTGATCGACGAAGCCCGCACGCCGCTCATCATCAGTGGCCAGGCAGAAGACCACACGGCGATGTACATCGCCATGAACAAGGTGGTGCCCTTGCTGGTGCGTCAGGAAGGCGAGGCAGACCCTCGTACGGGCGAGGGCGTGACCAAGCCCGGCGACTTCACGCTGGACGAAAAAACCCACCAGGTGTTTCTGACCGAGCAAGGCCACGAAACTGCCGAACGCATTCTGGCGTCCCACGGCCTGATCGCCGAAGGCGCSTCGSTSTACGACCCGGCCAACATCACGCTGATGCACCACCTGTATGCAGCGCTGCGGGCCAATCACTTGTACCACCGCGAYCAGCACTACGTGGTGCARMASGGCGARRTCGTSATCGTSGACGARTTCACCGGCCGCCTGATGWCGGGCCGCCGCTGGAGYGAMGGYCTGCACCAGGCCGTGGAAGCCAAGGAAGGTGTGAACATCCAGGCCGAGAACCAGACACTGGCCTCCATCACGTTCCAGAACTATTTCCGYCTSTACAACAAGCTCGCCGGCATGACGGGTACSGCCGAKACCGAAGCCTACGAGTTCCAGGAAATCTATGGCCTGGAAACCACGGTCATCCCACCCAACCGGCCCAGCAAGCGCGACGACCAGCTGGACCGCGTCTACAAGACCACGCGCGAGAAGTACGAAGCCGCCATCAAGGACATTCGCGAATGCCATGAGCGCGGCCAGCCGGTGCTGGTGGGTACGACGTCGATCGAGAACTCCGAAATCATCGACCAGCTGCTGAACAAGGAAGGCCTGCCCCACCAGGTGCTCAATGCCAAGCAGCACGCGCGTGAGGCCGACATCGTGGCCCAGGCCGGTCGCGAGGGCATGATCACCATCGCCACCAACATGGCCGGCCGTGGTACCGACATCGTGCTGGGCGGCAATATCGAGAAGGATGTGGCGGCCATCGAAGCCGACGAATCCCTGTCCGAGTCCGACCGTGCCGCCAAGGTGGCCGCGCTGCGTGAGCAGTGGAAGGTGGACCACGAGAAGGTCAAGGCGCTGGGCGGCCTGCGCATCATCGCCACCGAGCGCCATGAGTCGCGCCGCATCGACAACCAGCTGCGTGGCCGCTCCGGCCGCCAGGGCGACCCAGGTTCGTCGCGGTTCTATCTGAGCCTGGACGATTCGCTCATGCGCATCTTCGCGGGTGACCGCGTGAAGGCGATCATGGACCGCCTGAAGATGCCCGATGGCGAAGCCATTGAAGCGGGCATCGTGACGCGCAGCATCGAGTCGGCCCAGCGTAAGGTGGAGGCCCGCAACTTCGACATCCGCAAGCAGTTGCTGGAGTACGACGATGTGGCCAACGATCAGCGCAAGGTGATCTACCAGCAGCGCAACGACATCCTGGACGCGTCTGACCTGTCGGATGTGATTGCGGCCATGCGCGAAGACTGCATGACCGATCTGGTGCGCCAGTACGTGCCTGCCGAATCGGTGGAAGAGCAGTGGGATCTGGCCGCGCTGGAAAAGGCGCTCGCAGAAGAATGGCAGGTGTCGATCGCGCTGCAGCAGGAAGTGCAGGGCGCCAATGCGATCACCGACGACGAAATCCTGGACAAGGTCTTGCAGGCAGCGCACGCTGCCTTCAATGCCAAGGTCGAGCAGGTGGGCCGTGAGAACTTCACGCAGTTTGAGCGTGTGGTGCTGCTGCAGAATTTTGACTCCAACTGGCGCGATCACCTGAGCGCACTTGACTACCTGCGCCAGGGCATCCATCTGCGCGGCTATGCGCAAAAGCAGCCCAAGCAGGAGTACAAGCGCGAGGCCTTCGAGCTGTTCCGCCAGCTCATCGACCAGGTCAAGAACGAGGTCACCAAGATCCTCATGACCGTGCAGGTGCAGTCGCAGGCGCAGCTCGACCAGGCCGCGCAGGACATGGAGCAGCGCGCCGAGAGCATTGCCAACGTGACCTATACCGCGCCCACCGAAACCGGCGAAGTGGAAACCACGGTGGATGCACAGACCGTGGCCCAGCAAGCGCTGCCCGAAGGTATGCGTGTGGGCCGCAACGACCCCTGCCCCTGTGGCAGCGGCAAGAAATACAAGCAGTGCCACGGCAAGCTGGCTTGATTTCCTGATCCAGACAACACGGGCTTCGGCCCGTGTTTTCATTGGCGCGCCACGGTTTTCCGGATAATCGGCCGCAGTTTTTTGAGAAAGACCTTCATGCCCGTCAATCTAGTCGCCCCCGTTGCTGCCGATCTGCACCCCATCGCCGGTGTGCGCATCGGTGTTGCCGAAGCTGGTGTCCGCAAGGCCCACCGCAAGGACCTCACCGTGTTCCTGCTGGACGAGGGCGCCAGCGTGGCGGGCGTGTTCACGCAGAACCGCTTTTGCGCAGCGCCGGTGCAGATCAGCCGCGAGCATTTGAGCAGCGGCCAGCCCGTTCGCGCCATGGTCATCAACACGGGCAACGCCAATGCGGGTACGGGGGCTGACGGCCTGGCGCGTGCGCGTGCCACCTGCATTGCCCTGGCGCGCCAACTGAGCGTGGCGCCCGAGCAGATCCTGCCGTTCTCGACCGGCGTGATCATGGAGCCGCTGCCCAACGACCGCATCGAAGCGGGACTGCCCGCCGCCATCGCCGATGCGCAGCCCAGCCACTGGGCCCGTGCCGCCGAGGGCATCATGACCACCGACACACTGCCCAAGGCGTTCTCTGCGCAGGTGCAGATCGGTGGCGCCACAGTGTCCATCACGGGCATCAGCAAGGGCGCGGGCATGATCCGCCCCAACATGGCCACCATGCTGGGCTTCCTGGCCACGGACGCCTGCGTGGCGCCCGCCGTCATGCAGCAACTGGCGCGTGATCTGGCTGACGGCTCTTTCAATCGCGTCACCATTGACGGCGACACATCGACCAACGATTCCTTCGTGGTCGTTGCCACCAACAAGGCAGCACATGCGCCCGTGACCTCGCTCGACAGCGCGGACGGCCAGGCCCTCAAGGCTGCGATGCTCTCGGTGTCACAAAAGCTGGCGCAGGCGATCGTGCGGGACGGCGAGGGGGCGACCAAGTTCATCACAGTGCGGGTCGAAGGCGGCAAGACTGGCGACGAGTGCCGCAAGGTGGCCTATGCCATTGCCCATTCGCCGTTGGTCAAGACGGCCTTTTTTGCCAGCGACCCCAACCTGGGCCGCATCCTGGCGGCCGTGGGCTACGCTGGCATTGACGACCTGGACCAGACCGGCATCGACCTGTACCTGGACGATGTGCATGTGGCGCTGCAAGGGGGGCGCAATCCTGCCTATCGCGAAGAAGACGGCCAGCGGGTGATGAAGCAGAGCGAGATCACCGTGAGGGTGCTACTCGGGCGCGGTACCGCAGCGGACACGGTGTGGACCTGCGACTTCAGCCACGAGTACGTGACGATCAACGCCGACTACCGCTCGTGAGCTGGGTTTGCTATCTTTGTGATAGCTGTTGAGGCATATTCCACTAGCGCATGTCGCCACAATGAACGAAAAATTTGAACGCTTGGTCGAGCGTGCCGAGCAGCTCATCGCCCGCATCGAGTCGGTGCTGCCCCAGCCGCTGGGAGCACCCGACTGGTCCGCATCCATTGCCTGGCGCTACCGCAAGCGCAGCAGTGGGCATGGCACGCTGGAACCCGTGCGCCACGTGGGGGCGATGCGGCTGGCAGACCTCAAGGAAATCGATCCGCAAAAAGAAAAGATCGAGCGCAATACGCAGCAGTTTGTGCAGGGCAAGCCCGCCAACAACGTGCTGCTGACGGGTGCGCGCGGTACTGGCAAGTCGTCGCTGATCAAGGCCTGCTTGAACGCTTACGCAGCCGAAGGCCTGCGCCTGATTGAAGTGGACAAGGCCGACCTGACCGACCTGCCGGACATCGTGGACGTAGTGTCTGACCGGCCCGAGAAATTCATCGTCTTCTGTGATGACCTGAGTTTTGAGGACGGCGAGCCAGGCTACAAGGCGCTCAAGTCGATCCTGGACGGCTCGGTGGCGGCCGCCACGCCGAACGTGCTGATCTATGCCACCAGCAACCGGCGCCACCTGCTGCCGGAATACATGGCCGACAACCTCACGTACACCCACACCGAAGACGGCGAGGTGCACCCGGGCGAGGTGGTGGAGGAGAAGATTTCGCTGTCGGAGCGTTTTGGCCTGTGGGTCAGCTTCTACCCGTTCAGCCAGCAGGAGTATCTGACCATCGTGGCGCAGTGGTTGTCGTCGTTCGGTGTGCCCGCACAGGCCATTGAGGAGGCGCGGCCTGAGGCCCTGGTCTGGGCGCTGGAGCGTGGCTCGCGCAGTGGCCGTGTGGCGTACCAGTTTGCGCGTGACTATGCGGGGCGACATGGCGGCTGAACATCTCGCTCCAGACGGCGCCCCGGCCACTGCCGAACGCAAACACACCGAAGTGGCCGTGGGCATCCTGCTGCGCGCAGACGGCGCGATGCTGCTATCCACCCGCCCGCCGGGCAAGCCCTACGCGGGGTACTGGGAGTTTCCGGGTGGCAAGCTGGAGGCGGGCGAGACCGTGGAGCAGGCGCTGCGCCGCGAACTGATCGAGGAGCTGGGCGTGACCATCGGCCCGGCCAGCGTCTGGAAAGTGACCGAACATGATTACCCCCACGCACTGGTGCGGCTGCACTGGTGCAAGGTCTGGGAGTGGACTGGCGAATTCGAGATGCGTGAAGGCCAAGCCATGGCCTGGCAGCAAATGCCGATCACGGTGTCCCCGGTGCTGCCCGGTGCCTATCCGGTGTTGCAATGGCTGGCTGAGGAGCGGGGTCTGCAGTCCGCGGTGGAGTGAGACTCCCGCCTGTGTGGGACTGATTTGCTATTGAATTAGTAGCTCCTCAGGCATGCAGCACTAGCGCTACCGCTGGTTTTTGGCGAAATCGCTCTTGAATGGCGCCTATGACCTTGGTCAATGCTGCTGGCGCGGGTCGCCATGGGGGGCGTCGTCTGGCGGCGCTTCGGTGGGCATGCGAAAGCTTTCGCTGGCCCATGCGCCAAGGTCTATCTGCTTGCAGCGCTCGCTGCAAAACGGACGGTATACATTCGCGGCGCTATACACGCTATCTCCGCCGCAGCTGGGGCAGGTGACGATGCGCGCCTGCGAGGAAGGGGCTGGTGAGTGGGGCATCCTGGGGTGATCCTCTTGCTCAAGTCGGCCCGCCCGATCTTTAGCGGGCTTTGGCGCGATTCAGTCTCTGGGCTAGGGCTGGCTAAGGCCTACGCGCACAGGGTCAGTTCAAACGCCGCATCTTCGTTGCAGGCGTGCAGGCGTCCATCGCCTTCCAGCCGCATGAGTCGCACCGAGACAATCAGACGGTTGCCACTGATTTCCGGTATCAGGTTCAGCGCTGGGTCGATGCGAAGCCGCAGCAGCTGGAAGGTGCGGCCCTGGGGCAGGTTCTGCTGAAACTGTCCGCGTTCTGCAGCGACCTTTTGGGGCACGCCTGAATCGCGCAGCAGCTTGAGCAGCACATAGATCGACTCGGCGAGGGGCGCCAACGTGGAGGCCCATTCCTCCAGGGCCTGCTGACGCACCGCCGGGGGGTGGTGTTGCCACGCGTAATAGGCTGGCAGGTCAAAGCCACAGGTCCCACCCGGAATGCCGATGCGGCTGCGGATGCTCATCAGCCAGTCGTTTTCCGTCAGTGCATGGCCCGACTTGCCGCTTTGGGTGTTGAGTGCCACGAAGCACCGGTCCAACTGACTGATCACCGCGTCCAGTGCGGCTTCAGAAATGGAGGGGTTGCCTCGGTACGTGTCGAGCTGGTGCTTGTGCTTTTCGATGTCCTTGAGCACATCCGACTTCAGATCGGCCCGGGCGGCCACATCCATGATCTCGAAAATCGTCACCAAGGCGAAATGGTGATCCAGCGCGTGAGGCCGGGGGATCAACTCCCCCAAGCGGCGGAACAGCTGCTCCAGCCGCAGATAGGTTCTGAGACGCTCGTTAAAGGGGTATTCGTAAAGGATCACGCTGGCGGGTTCCTGGAGGCTCAGGGAGTATTCTGACGCCGGTGGCGCACGGCATGGGGTGAAAGCACAAACGGTTTCGTACGCATCATAGCCCGAACAGTGTGGCCACTTGCCGCACCTCAGCCTGTAACTGCTCCAGTGAGCAACGTGCTTCGTTGGCAATCACCACATCGGCCACCGCCCTGCGCGCTGGGCGCGTAGCTTGTGAGGCAATGATGCCTTGCACGGCTTCGGCAGACAGACCGCTGCGCTGCATGACTCGCGCGATCTGGGTCTGCTCTGTGCAGTCCACCACGACCACGGCGTCGAGTTGGCGTGCCCACCGCCCGGATTCCGTCAGCAGCGGGATGTCGTGCACGATCCATCGGCAGCCAGACTGTATGGCCTGTTGAATCCGTTGCTGGCTTTGCAAGGCCACCAAGGGGTGCACGATGGCCTCCAGCTGGCTGCGCGCCTGCGGTTGGCTGAAGGCCAGTTGCCGCATGCGCGCACGATCCAGCGCACCCGATGCATCAACATATGCTTCACCAAAAGTAGTTCGAATGGCAGGCATGGCCACACCGCCCGGCCCAGTCACCTCCCTGGAGATCTGGTCGGCGTCGATGAGGCTTGCACCCAAGGACGCCATCATCTGGCCTACGGTGCTCTTGCCGCTACCGATGCCGCCGGTTAGACCCAGGCGCAAGGGCTGTCGGTGGGTTGCCATGAGAGTTCGTCAGAGCCCCAGAAGACCGAGCACTGTACCCAAAATGGCGTTGGGGCCGAACACCATCGCGGTGAGCCCTGCACCCACCAGGAAGGGGCCGAACGGAATGTAGCCACCCTCGCGCAAGCTGCTGAAAATCTTCATTGCGATCCCGATGATGGCGCCAATCACCGAAGACATCAAAATGATCGGCACCAGCGCCTGCCAGCCAAACCATGCGCCCAATGCGGCAAACAACTTGAAGTCGCCGTAGCCCATGCCTTCTTTGCCTGTCGCCAATTTGAAGCCCCAGTAGACCAGCCAGAGCGACAGGTATCCTGCCGCAGCGCCCACGACGGAAGCAAACAACGGTACGTTCGTCCATTGCAGGGCAGACGCCAGCAACCCTGCCCAGAGCAAAGGCAAGGTGATGTCATCGGGCAAAAGCGTGGTGTCCCAGTCAATGAACGCCAGAGCAATCAGGGCCGCCGAAAAGCCGCACCATGCCAACCCCGCAGGCGTCGCGCCCCAGCGGTGGATACAGAAAAAGAACAGCGCTCCCGTTGCCAGTTCGACCGTCGGGTAGCGAGGGCTGATGCGTGTTTTGCAGGACGAGCACCGTCCGCGCAAAAGCAGATAACTTAAGACAGGAATGTTTTCATGCCACCGCACTACATGCCCACAAGCCGGGCAGCGGGACCGAGGTGTCATGAGGTTAAAGGTGGGCTGCGTATCCTCGGGCAGCTCTTTGCCCTGGTTGGATGCCTCGAC
>NZ_JBGFFF010000124.1:0-13199 GCF_056175785.1 Acidovorax sp. LjRoot204 | reverse complement strand
GGCTTCAAGACCTTTGGCTTTGCCGGTGGCCGCCCTGACGTGTGGGAACCCGATGAAAACGTGTACTGGGGCGCTGAATCCACCTGGCTGGGCAGCGACAAGCGCTACAGCGGTGAGCGCGACCTGGCCAACCCGCTGGCTGCTGTGCAGATGGGCCTGATCTATGTGAACCCCGAGGGCCCCAACGGCAACCCCGACCCCATCGCCGCCGCGCGCGACATCCGCGACACCTTTGCGCGCATGGCGATGGACGATGAAGAGACCGTGGCGCTGATTGCTGGCGGCCACACCTTTGGCAAGACCCACGGTGCAGGAGACGCGGCCTTGGTGGGCAAGGAGCCCGAAGGCGCAGGCATCGAGGACCAGGGCCTGGGCTGGAAGAGCATCCATGGCTCTGGCAAAGGTGGTGACACCATCACCAGCGGCCTGGAAGTCACCTGGACCACCACGCCCACGCAGTGGAGCAACAACTTCTTCGAAAACCTGTTCGGCTACGAGTGGGAGCTGACCAAGAGCCCGGCAGGYGCCCACCAGTGGACGGCCAAGGGGGCTGCAGCGACGATCCCGCACGCACACGACCCGTCGAAAAAGCTGGTGCCCACCATGCTCACCACCGACCTGTCGCTGCGCTTTGACCCGGCCTACGAAAAGATCTCGCGCCGCTTTTTGGCGCACCCCGAGCAGTTTGCCGATGCATTTGCGCGTGCCTGGTTCAAGCTCACGCACCGTGACATGGGGCCGCGTGYCCGCTATCTGGGGCCGGAGGTGCCTGCCGAAGTGCTGGTCTGGCAAGACCCTGTGCCTGCCGTGGACCATGCGCTGGTGAACGCGCAGGACATCGCTGCGCTCAAGGCCAAGGTGTTGGCATCGGGCTTGTCGATTTCGGAACTGGTATCCACGGCCTGGGCCTCTGCCTCCACGTTCCGGGGCGGCGACAAGCGGGGCGGCGCCAACGGCGCGCGCATCCGTCTGGCGCCGCAGAAGGACTGGGCTGTGAACCAGCCTGTGCAACTGGCCAAGGTGCTGGGCCAGCTGGAAGCCATCCAGCGCGAGTTCAATGCGGCGCAGACGGGCGGCAAGAAGATCTCGCTGGCGGACCTGATCGTGTTGGCCGGTGGCGCTGCCGTGGAGGCTGCCGCAAAGCAGGCAGGGCAGGACGTGACCGTTCCCTTCACGCCTGGCCGCACGGATGCCTCGCAAGAGCAGACCGATGTGCCGTCGTTCGAGGTGATGGAGCCCGTGGCCGATGGCTTTCGCAACTACGTGCGCCCTGGCCTGGAAGGCGCCGTGGCCGAGCTGCTGGTGGACCGCGCCAACCAGCTCACGTTGACGGCGCCCGAGATGACGGTGCTGGTGGGTGGCCTGCGCGTGCTGGGTGCCAACGTGGGGCAGGCAACCCATGGTGTCTTCACGCAGCGCGTTGGTACCTTGAGCAATGACTTCTTCGTGAACCTGCTCGACATGCGCACCCAATGGCAGAAGTCGGCGGGTGCAGCGGGTGTGCTGGAAGGTGTGGACCGCAGCACAGGTGCCAGAAAATGGACCGGCACGGTGGCCGACCTGGTGTTTGGCTCCAACTCGGTGTTGCGTGCGCTGGCCGAGGTCTATGCCAGCAGCGATGCACAGGCAGTGTTTGTGCAGGACTTCGTCAAGGCTTGGACCAAGGTGATGARCCTGGACCGGTTTGACCTGACCGCAGGCGGTGCCAGCGCCTGATCAGTGAGGCCTTGCTCCCATGTCGTCAGGGGATGGCATGGGGCGAGCCGTTCACGAAGCCATGAAGCCCGGCGTGTGCAGTGCATGTGCCGGGCGTTCTGTTGTTTGCGCGGTGGAAGCCCTGCGTGCGCTCGCTACCATCGGGCCTTGATGTTTCAACCCTTCAAGGAGAGCCCGCGTGACACCAACCCCGACCAAAGACTACGAAAAAGGCCTGGCCACCCGCCGTGAGGTCATGGGTGACGATTTTGTGGACCGTGCGCTGGGCAACGCCACCTCTTTCACGCAGCCCATTCAGGAATACATCACGCGCAACGCATGGGGCGATGTCTGGCAGCGGCCCGGGCTGGACCGCAAGACCCGCAGTCTCATCACGGTTTCCATGTTGATCGCGCTGGGCAAGCAGCATGAACTCAAGGGCCATGTGCGTGGCGCGCTGAACAATGGCGCTACCGCGGAGGAGTTGCAGGAAGTGTTGCTGCACGCCAGCGTCTATTGCGGCCTGCCGACGGCGGTAGAGGCGTTTCGCACCGCCGCCGAAGTCATCGACGGCCCGGCCAAGTAGGCAATAAAGGCGGTAGTGCTGTCCTTCGAGGGCAGGTTCAGCCGCCGGCCAGCAGCTTGTGCACCAGGTCGGCGGCGGTGGAGGCGTTGTACTTGCGCATGAGGCGCGCACGGTAAATTTCTACCGTGCGGTGGCTGATCTCCAGTGCCCGACCGATCTCCTTGGAGGTCAGGCCCTCCAGCAGGCGGGCGGCTACCTCGCGCTCACGGCCCGTCAGCTCCGCCTTCACGGCGCGCTGGGAACTCAGATCTTCGAAGCTCCAGATGCCGGACTCATGCGGGGCATCGCGGTTGAGTGCGCGGCCGGACACGTGGCACCAGAACACTTCGCCATTGGCGCGCTTCATGATGCGGTTATCCGCATAGTGGCCCTTGGCGTTCAGGATGGGCTCCATGTGCGCCCCAAGCCGCTCATATTCGTCGGCGCTGGGATAGAGTATCTGGAACGACTGGCCGATCAGCACTTCGCGCGAGGCGCCGAACATTTCGCAGACATKGCGGTTGCAGTCCACCATGGTGCGGTTGCGCGAGAGCACCAGCCCCACAGGGGCCATGTCGAAAGCCAGTCGGTAATCAACGTCCATAGTGCTAATCTTTACGGAAAACTACTTATTTAAGTACGTAGTATCGTAGCGCATCCCATTCATAAGGAGATCGTGGTGAACAAGTTATTCCCCTCCGCAGCCGAGGCCCTGAAGGGCGTGGTTGCAGATGGCCAACTCATGGCTGTTGGCGGCTTTGGACTGTGTGGCATTCCTGAAGCCTTGATCGACGCGCTGCGCGATTCAGGCGTGAAGAACCTGACCGTGATCTCCAACAATGCGGGCGTGGACGGCTTTGGCCTGGGCAAGCTGCTCGAGACCCGGCAGATCAAGAAAATGATTTCGTCGTATGTGGGCGAGAACAAGGAGTTCGAGCGCCAGTACCTCGCTGGCGAGCTGGAGTTGGAGTTCACCCCTCAGGGTACGCTGGCCGAAAAGCTGCGTGCGGGCGGTGCGGGCATCCCGGCCTTTTTCACCAAGACCGGCGTGGGCACCATCGTGGCCGAGGGCAAGGAACTGCGCGAGTTCGATGGCGAAACCTATGTGATGGAGCGTTCGCTGGTGCCCGAYGTGKCGCTGGTCAAGGCCTGGCGTGCCGACAAGTCGGGCAAYCTGCRSTTCCGCCTCACGGCGCGCAACTTCAACCCCGCYGCSGCCAYGGCCGGCAAGATCACCATCGTGGAGGTGGAAGAGGTGGTGGAAACCGGCGCCATTGCGCCCGACCAGATCCATCTGCCTGGCATCTATGTGCACCGCATCGTGCACAACGCCACGCCCGAGAAGCGCATTGAAAAGCGCACCATCACCGAAAAAGCGGGCGTCTGAGCCGCTGCCGCACAACCGTACAGAACAAGCTGGAGAAGTATCTATGTCGTGGAGTCAAGACCAAATGGCGGCCCGTGCCGCCCATGAACTCGAAGACGGCTTTTATGTGAACCTGGGCATTGGCATCCCAACGCTGGTGGCCAACTTTGTGCCTGCCGACAAAGAGGTGTGGCTGCAGTCCGAAAACGGCATGCTGGGCATCGGCCCGTTTCCCACCGAAGATGAAGTGGATGCCGACCTGATCAACGCCGGCAAGCAGACCGTGACCACCATCAAGGGCTCGTCCATCTTTGGCAGCGACCAGTCGTTTGCCATGATCCGYGGCGGCAAGATCAACCTGTCGATCYTSGGCGCCATGCAGGTCAGCGARRAGGGCGACCTSGCCAACTGGATGATCCCCGGCAAGATGGTCAAGGGCATGGGTGGCGCGATGGACTTGGTGGCTGGCGTCAAGCGCGTGATCGTGCTCATGGAGCATGTGGCGCGCAAGAAGGATGGCACCGAAGACCTGAAGATCCTGCCCCAGTGCACGCTGCCCCTCACGGGCGTGGGTGTGGTGGATCGCATCATCACCGACCTGGCCGTCATGGACGTGACGCCCCAGGGTCTGAAGGTGGTGGAGCTGGCTCCCGGCGTGACTTTTGAGGCCCTGCAGGCCAAGACCGGCGTCAAGCTGATCCCATAAGCATTTGAGCCACCCCTGCAGTGGAGTGGCATCACAAAAAAGGCCGGGGCCCCTCACAGGGCCCCGGCCTTTTGCATTGGCACTTTTCACAAAGCCCTCATGCGGTCCGCATGGGGCCTCTGGCAATTACATCGCGTTGCCGATTTCGCCAGAAGAGATCTGGCCGGTACGCAGGGCTTCAGCAGCCTGGGCACGCACGGCAGCACGGTCAGCCGTGGACTTGTAGGTCACCACACGCGAACCAGCGGGTTCGATGGAGCGGGTCTGGGCCACGGTAGCAGCTTCGGCAGCCACTTCAGCACGGGTGCGGTTGGTTTCGAACTTGGTGGCGAACTGCGAAGCATCGGCTTCATCAGCGTGGGCACCAAAAGCGGCAAAAGCGGCGACAGCAGCAACGGACAGGAAACGSACAGACTTGTTCATGGTGAAACTCCGGAAAATTCTAAAAAGAGGACTTGGGTACTGAGAGATACGGCRCAACCAGGGCGGCAGATTCAGCCGCCCCTGGTGAATCAGCCGCGCTCACCCGAAGAAATCTGGCCAGTGCGCACTGCTTCAGCAGCCTGTGCACGCACGGCAGCGCGGTCGGCCGTGGACTTGTAGGTCACCACACGCGAACCAGCGGGTTCGATGGAGCGGGTCTGGGCCACGGTAGCAGCTTCGGCAGCCACTTCAGCGCGGGTGCGGTTGGTTTCGAACTTGGTGGCGAACTGCGAAGCATCGGCTTCGTCAGCCTGGGCGCCAAAAGAAGCGAAAGCGGCGACAGCGGCGATAGACAGGAAACGTGCGGTGTTGTTCATGATGAAAAATCCTTGAAGTTAAAGAAGCGGCTCAAAAAACCGGAACAAAGCGCCAAAAACAAAGAAAGCTGCCTGGGACCGGGTTCGGTGAGTCGCCTTGCGGGTTCGGCTCATCGATGGGATGAACTGTACGCCGGTGGGGTGCAGAGAAAAACCACCGGGTCGCGAACTAACTGTTCCAGTATTGGAAACAATGAAGATGGGATGAGGGCCAGTCCATAGGCTTGGGGCACTGGTTCGGCCGGAGATAGGTACCTGCTGATGGATAACCCGGGTACATATTCAGGACGGTTGCAGAGTGCAGGGCTGCAGAGCTGTAGAGCCGAAGGCGTGTGACGGGCGCACCTGCGCAGAGTCAGCGGGTTAGCTCCGCAATGTGGCCTGCAGGGGCTGGATGTGGGGTGTTCAATTCAATGCCCATGGAAAGCAGTTTGCGGCTGAACTGCACGTGCCGTCAGGCTGAGCGGCAGTCCACCCATACACACAATGGCCGCCCTCTGGGCGCTCTGATGCGTGTCGCGTTGTAGATGCTCGGGATAGCCGCCAGCCGGTATTCAGCGCAGGAGCGGCGCGTCGGGTAGCTCGTTGACGGAGGGCGAATCGGTGGCGCGCGGAAAGTGCTCCGCCAGCAGGGCGCCTACCGCCCCCACGGCCTGCGCCAGGCCTTCTTCGTAGCGGCCTTGCTGAAACTGGGCCGACATCTTTGTCGCCATCTCCTGCCATGCGGTGGGTGGGACATGCCGTGCCAGGCCCCGGTCGGCGACGATCTCGAACGCATGTTCCGGCATCAGCAGGTAGATCAGCACGCCGTTGTTGTGTTCGGTGTCCCACACGCGGTGTTTGCTGAACAGCATCAGCGCGCGTTCGCGTGCATTGGCGTGACGGCGCAGGTAGCTCCAGGGGAGCCCCGCTTCCGCCACGATGCGAATCTGCCCGGTGTGCTGCCGCTCGCTGGCAGCGACCTGCGCGCCGAGGCGCTGCAGTGCTTGCAACGGGATGGCGGATCGGCCGAAGGCGTCGTGCCAGCGATGGTGGACGAGCCTCCAGATGGAACGCCATAGCGTGTGCGTTGGTTGCCCGCTGTTCTCAACACCCATCACCAGTCCCCCGATGCACCGCCGCCACCAAAATCGCCCCCACCGCCCGAACTGAAGCCGCCGCTGTCACTGCTGCTGCTGAATCCGCCCGAGCTGCCGCTGCTCCAGCCCCCGGAACCTCCGCCGCCATGCCCCAGGCTGATGGGGCCGCTACTGCCGCCAAAAAGCCAGGTGTAGAGCAGCGCAATCACGCCCGCGCCCACCGACAGCAGCAGGCTGGAGGTGAACACAAACGCCAGGGCGCCTACGCCGCCTCCTACCGCCAGTCCGCCCAGCGCAGCCCCCAGGAGGCTGCGAGCCAGCGGGCCGGCTACCATGACGCCAAAGAACAGGAAGATGGCGAAGTCCGTCCAGTCGAACAGGCCGTGACTGCTGCCTCCGGCGGCAGGAGAGGGTGTCTCGGTCGGGGCGGGCGGGGCTTCGCCCGCGATGCGCGCGCCGATCTGCGTGATCGCTGCACCGAGGCCTCCCGCGAAGTCGCCTTGCTGAAAGCGGGGCTTCATCGCGCCGTCGATGATGCGTGCTGCTGCGATGTCGGGGATGGCACCTTCTAAAGACTTGGCAACCTCGATGCGCATCTTGCGGTCGTTCTTGGCCACCAGCACCAGCACACCATCACCCACGTCGCGGCGCCCGATCTTCCACTGGTTGCCGACGCGGTTGGCATAGGCGGCGATGTCTTCTGGTGCGGTGGTGGGCACCATCAGCACGACGATCTGCGAGCCGCGGGCTTTTTCGAGGGCGACCAGCTGGCCCTCGAGCGCCTGGGTGTCTGCGGCGCTGAGCGTGCCCGTGTGATCAATGACGTGGCCTGTCAGCGGGGGCACAGCCAGCGGCTGCGATTGGGCCCAGCCAAAGATAGGCCATGCCGCTATAAAAAATATAGCTATCAGGGCATATCGAATAGGCGCTAGCAGCATATTCAGCTCACGTCAGGCCCTGCAAGGGGTTGTTCAGGGCTTGGCCTTGGATGCGGAGAAGTCCACCGTGGGCGGCACGGAAATCTGCGCCTCGTTGGCCACGGTAAAGCTGGGCTTGGGGGCGTAGCTGAAGGCCATGGCCGTGAGGTTGGTGGGGAAGCTGCGGGCCAGCACGTTGTACTCCTGCACGGTCTGGATGTAGCGGTTGCGGGCCACGGTGATGCGGTTTTCGGTGCCTTCCAGCGTCACCCGCAGGTCGCGGAAGCCCTGGTTGGCCTGCAAGGTGGGGTAGCGCTCGGACACGACCATCAGGCGCGACAGGGCGCTGGACAACTCTCCCTGGGCCTGCTGGAACTTGCTGAAAGCCTCGGGGTTGTTCAGCGTCTCGGGCGTGACCTGGATSGMSGTGGCCTTGGCGCGSGCCTCGACCACCTTGGTSAGCGTSTCCTGYTCRAAGYTGGCCTCGCCCTTCACGGTGGCSACGATGTTGGGCACCAGGTCGGCRCGSCGCTGGTACTGGTTGAGCACYTCGCTCCAGGCGGCCTTCGATTGCTCGTCAAGGCGCTGGAAGTCGTTGTAGCCGCAGCCGCTCAGCGTGAGCGTGGCGGCGAGCAAGGTGAGGAGGGCAAGAAGACGTTGGATCATCATGATGGTGGAGTCCGCCGATGGAGAAATGGGATGACTGTGCCAGAAACCGGAGGGCGCCAGTCCGCAAATTGGTCGCAGACCAGCGATGGTGGGCCCCCGCCCGAGCGCGTACAAAATCGGTGGGCAGCAAGGCATTGCACCGCCGCCGCACAATAGCAGGCTGGCGTTGCATCTGTCACGCCGTTCCGACCCACTTACCACCAGAATTAACATGCCCCGCGCCCGATCAAAAGCAGCCACCCTGGGTGGCTCTTCGGATGAAACCGAAACCGCGTTTTATGAGGCGCTGCAGCGCGGTGACATCGAGCTGCTGATGTCGTGCTGGGCGGACGATGACGAGATTGTCTGTGTGCACCCGGGCGGGCCGCGCCTGCTGGGGCCCGCCGCCATCCGTGCCGCGTTCGAGGCCATGTTCTCCCATGGCTCGGTGCGTGCCCGGCCTGCGCAGGTGCACCGCGTGGTGGCGCTGTCGAGTGCCGTGCACAGCGTGGTCGAGCAGGTCGAGGTGATGCTGCCTGACGGCCTGCACCAGGCCGTGGTCATGGCCACCAACGTGTACCACAAGACCCCCGAAGGCTGGCGCATGGTGGCCCACCACGCCAGCCCGGKCGTGGCGCCCGACGCCCAGGTGGATGTGCTGGCGCAGCGCCCCGTTCTGCACTGAGAGGCCCCTGCGTGAGGATTTCGGGCCAAATTGGCTGTATGCGCCGACAACATATGCCTTGCAAGCTATGAAATACATAGCGCCTCGCTGGCTCCCCGGTGGCCAGTTGCAAACGATCTGGCCCGCGCTGTACGCACGCCGTGTGTTCGGCCCGCGTCCCGAGTACCGCCGTGAGCGCTGGGACACCCCCGACGGCGATTTTGTCGATGTGGACTTTCTCCAGGACGGTGTGGTGGCTGACGCGCCCAGGCCGCTGCTGGTGGTGTTCCACGGGCTGGAGGGCTCATCACGCAGCCATTACTGCGAAGCCTTTGCCGACCTGGCCCGCGAGCGCGGCTGGGCCTGCGCGCTGCCGCACTTTCGCGGCTGCAGTGGGGAGATCAACCGTGCCCCGCGCGCCTACCACTCGGGCGACCATGCGGAGATCGGCTGGATGCTGCAGCAGCTGCGTGTGCACCACCAGGGGCCGCTGATGGCGGTAGGGGTGTCACTGGGCGGCAACGCCCTGCTGCGCTGGGCCGCCGAAGTGGGCACTGACGCTGCGCGCAGCGCGGATGCGGTGGCGGCCGTGTGCTCGCCCATCGACCTGGCGGCGGGCGGCCATGCCATTGGGCGCGGCTTCAACCGGCTGGTGTACACGCGCATGTTCATGCGCACCCTGGTGCCCAAGGCGCTGCAGAAGCTGGCCCAGCACCCGGGGCTGTTTGACCGGCAGGCGCTGCTGGCCGCGCGGGACCTGTACGCGTTCGACAACGTGTTCACAGCGCCCGTCCACGGGTTTCGCAACACCGAGGACTACTGGCTGCGCGCGTCGGCCAAGCCGCTGCTGCACCGTGTCCGTATTCCGGCGCTGGTGGTGAACGCGCGCAATGACCCCTTTGTGCCCGCTGGCAGTCTGCCGGGCGTGCGCGAGGTGGGACGCCATGTGACGCTCTGGCAGCCGCCGCWTGGCGGGCATGTGGGGTTCCCGCGCGGCTTGCCACCGGGGCATGTGCGCGCCATGCCCGACGCCGTGGGAGGGTGGCTGGCCGAGCACAGTGGGGCGCTGGCGCTGCACGGCGCACAATCCGCCCATGGATGACATCGTCAAACAGGCACTGGCCAAATGGCCCAACGTCCCCGACTGCTATGGCTGGCTGGGCCTGGATGCGCGCGGCCRCTGGTATCTGCGCGACGACGCGGTGCAGGCAGCGGGTACGTTTCCGCACAGCAAAGGGTCGTTGCTGCAGCACGACAAGCTCATCGCGTTCATAGCCCGCAACTACGAGCACGACGACCAGGGTCAGTGGTTCTTTCAAAACGGCCCGCAGCGCGTGTATGTCGAGCTGGAGGCCACGCCCTGGGTCTGGCGTCTGCAGCCGCAAGACCTGCGCGCCATCAGCCATACGGGCCGGGAGGCGTCGGTTCGCCACTGCCTGCTGGACGAGCAGGGCCGTGTGTACCTGGAGACAGACCTGGGCCTGGGGCTGGTGCACACGCTGGATGTGGCACTGGCTGCAGAGGCAGTGACTGACGGACGCTGGACACCGCAGGACGTACAGGCGCAGGACCTTCCGGCACGCTACGGGTATGTCTGCAGTCCGCGCGCCCGGTCGCAAGCCGGGGCGTCGCGGCCAACCTGAAGCTCCACCCTACCGCCTTCAGCCCGGAGTTGCGGGCACTCAGAGCGGCTCACCACGGCACTGGATAACCTGCAAGACGAAAAAAAAGCCGGTCGCAAGGACCGGCTTTCTGGGTGAGGGTTCTACCCAGCTCGTGCAGGGTCGGGCGCTGCCTTACTTGGCGGCGGCTGTCATGAACTCCACCGCGGCGCGCAGATCGGCGTCAGAGGCTTGGGAGCCGCCACGCGGAGGCATGGCGCCCTTGCCCTTGGCGACACTGGTGTACAGCGCGTCGATGCCTGCGGGCAGGCGAGCTGCCCAGGCGGCCTTGTCACCAAACTTGGGAGCACCGGCCACACCGGCAGCGTGGCACACCTGGCAAGCCTGCTTATACAGAGCCTCGCCAGCGCCAGCTGCGGCGGCTGCAGGTGCGGCAGCTACCGCCACAGCAGGCGCAGCAGCTGTAGGGGCTGCGGCGGGTGCTGGTGCAGGAGAGGCGGCTGGTGCTGCGTCTGCCTGGGCGGCTGGGGCAGCGGCTGCGGGAGCAGCAGGTTCGGCAAACTTGGCACCACCAGCATTGGCCATGTAGGCCACAGCGCGCGCGATTTCGGTGTCGTTGAAGTCGCCGCCACCTTGGGGTGCCATGGCGCCCTTGCCCTTCAGGGCCGACTGCACCAGGGCTTCAAACCCGGTGCCGATGCGCGCAGCCCAGGCAGCGGCATCACCAAACTTGGGGGCACCCGCAGCGCCGGAGGCATGGCAGGCGGAGCACTGGGCCTTGAACACTTCTTCGCCGCTCTTGAGGGGGCGGTTGGCGTCGCGCACTTCGACCATGCCGATCTTCTGGATGCGTTCGGCGATGGCCTTTTCAGGGTTGACGGCACCGGCAGCGGGCTTGTCCGCCGACGTCACATACAGGACCAAGCCAATGATGGCAAAGATCGGAATCACAAACGAGAAAAGTACCGCGACCAGCAACTGCTTGGGGTTCTTGATCGGGCCGGTATGGGCTTCTTCGTGGTGGTTGTCGCTCATGTCGTCCTCAGGTGTATCGGGGGCTTCGGTGTAATCAACCTTAAATTATATCTGCGGGGATGGTTATTCCCATCCCCGCTGGATGCAGACAACCACGGGTTTGCCCCAGAGCGAGCGCAGCGCCCCGGGGGCTGCGCTCGCTCCCGCGCAGRGCGTCAGGAGGGGAGCTGGGCGCTGGTGTCGGGCGCTCCACCCCCCAGTGCCTTGTACAGCGACACCTGGTTTTGCAGTTGCGCCAGCCGCACCTGCACCACCGCCTGCTGGGCCGTGAACAGCGAGCGTTGTGCGTCCAGCAGGTCCAGATAGCTGGCCACGCCGTTGCGGTAGCGCAGGTCGGCCAGCTGCAGGCGCGCGGCCTCTGCCTGGGCCTGCTGTTGCTGGGCCTGGGCCTGTTCGCCCAGCGTGGCTTGCCCCGCCAGCGCATCCGAGACCTCGCGGAACGCGGTCTGGATGGCTTTTTCGTACTGCGCGACGGCAATCTCCCGGCCGACCCGGGCGCTGTCCAAATTCGCCTGGTTGCGGCCCGCGTCAAAAATGGGCAGCAGCAGGGATGGCGCGACGGTGAAGCCCCAGGAGCCGTTCTTGAACAGGCCGGACAGCTCGCCGCTGGCTGTGCCTGCCTGCGCCGTCAGGGAGATGCGCGGGAAAAACGCCGCCCGCGCAGCGCCGATGTTGGCGTTGGCGCCAATCAGTTGCTGCTCCGCCTGGCGGATGTCCGGCCGGCGGGTGAGCAGCTCCGACGGCACGCCGGCAGGCAACGGTGCCATCGCAGGCGCGTCGGCCAGCTTGCCACCGGCCAGACTGGCGCGCACGTCCTGCGGCAGTGCCTGGCCCAGCAGCAGGACCAGTGCGTTTTCGTCGAGCGCGCGCTGGCGCTGCTGTTGCGCCAGCGTGGCGCGGGCCGCCTGGGTGAGCGACTCGGCCTGGCGGAAGTCGAGCTCGGAGGCCACACCCGCGTCCAGGCGCATCCTAGTCAGGCGCACCGACTCCTCGCGCGATGCGAGGGTCTGGCGCGACAGGTCCAGCAGCTCCTCGTCGGCCAGCAGTGTCAGCCAGCCATTGGCCACTGCCGCCACCAGGCTCACCTGTGCGGCGTTGCGGCCTTCTTCCGTGGCAAGGTACTGGGCGAGTGCCTGCTCCTTGAGGCTGGCAATGCGGCCAAAGAAGTCGATTTCCCATGCGGATACGGCCAGACCCACGCTGAACGAGTTGGTCAGGTTGCCCGTGCCCGTGGCAGGGGCTCGGCTGGCATTGGCGGCCAGCCCCACGCCTGGGTACAGGTCGGCCCGGCGCACCTGGTAGGTGGCCCGAGCTTGCTCGATGTTGAGCATGGCCACACGCAGGTCGCGGTTGTTGGCCAGCGCAATGTCGATGAGCTGTTGCAGGCGTGGCTCGGCAAAGTAGTTCTGCCAGGGCGCGGTGGCTCCCGACAGCGCAGCTGCGCTGTCGGTCGTTGCCGCCCCGCCGGCGTAGGTGGCGGGGACGGGGGGCTGCGGGCGCTCGTAAGTGGGGATGAACGAGCAGCCAGCCAGCAGCGCAGCCGCCGTGGCTGCTGCCAACGCCATGGGGGTACTTCGGTTCTTATTCATGGGTTCCAACTCCTGCTTCTTCTGCATGGCGGCGGTTCATTTCCTGCTGGCGCGCRCTGCCTTTGAACAGGCTGCGCACCACCACAAAGAACACYGGCACAAAGAACACGGCCAGTGCGGTGCCTGTGACCATGCCACCCAGCACGCCGGTGCCGATGGCCCGCTGGCTGGCAGAGCCTGCACCCGACGCGACGACCAGTGGCAGCACGCCCAGGCCGAACGCCATCGAGGTCATCACGATGGGGCGGAACCGCAAATGCGCGGCGGCCAGCGCCGACTCGATCACGCCCTTGCCCTGGGCCTGCAGGTCCTTGGCGAACTCGATGATCAGGATGGCGTTTTTCGCTGACAGGCCAATGATGGTGATCAGGCCCACCTGGAAGTACACGTCATTGGCATAGCCGCGCAGCAAGGTGGCCAGCAGCACGCCCAGCACGCCCAGGGGCACCACCAGGATCACGGCCAGCGGGATCGACCAGCTCTCGTACAGCGCAGCCAGGCACAGGAATACCG
>NZ_JBGFFF010000123.1:0-13211 GCF_056175785.1 Acidovorax sp. LjRoot204 | reverse complement strand
CGTTTGCATTGCTGGCGTTGTTGAGCGTACCGGTGGTAGCGGCCCTGCAGGAGCAGGCGGCTACGCCCCAGGCCACCATGGCCGCAGCAAGCGGATTRAACTCGGCCGCCGCGCCCAACGACAATCAGGACACGTCGCCAGACGCTCTGCTGCAACGCTTTTACGCGAGCGAAAGCCAAAGGCGCGTCCAGTTCACCGCGCCCAATACGCCCCCGGCATTCGACATCATCCTGCTGCATGTGTGCTCCTTGTCGTGGGATGACATGGACTTTGTAGGACAGCGGGACAACCCATTCCTCAAGCGTTTTGATGTGTTGTTCACCAACTTCAACAGCGCTGCCAGCTACAGCGGGCCAGCCTCTTTGCGGGTATTGCACGGCACCTGTGGCCAAACACCACACAACAAGCTGTACGAGGGCATTGATCCGCAGTGCTACGTGTTTCCCAACCTGGAAAAAGTGGGCTACCAGACCGCTGCACTGCTCAACCACGACGGGGTGTACGAAGAGTTTGCCCATGCGCTGGAGCAGCGCGGAGGCCTTGCTGGCAAGCTGCAGTCCAATCAGGGCGCGCCCGTGCACATGCAGAATTTTGACGGCTCGCCCATCTATAACGACCACGCCTTGTTGGCGCAATGGTGGAAGAAGCGCAGCACTGACCGCAGCACCGGGCCCGTGGCGCTGTACTACAACACCATCTCCCTGCACGACGGAAATCGCGTGCCAGGCATGGCTTCGCGCAACAGCCTGGAGACATTCAAGCCCCGCCTGGTACAGCTGCTCGCCGACTTCGACAAGTTCATCTCCGAACTGGAGGCAGCAGGCCGCCCTGTGGTCGTGATGCTGGTCCCTGAGCACGGCGCATCGCTGCGCGGAGACAAAATCCAGATGTCGGGCATGCGGGAGATTCCTGGCCCCCGCATCACCCTGGTCCCTGCTGCGGTGAAGCTGGTGGGCATGAAGCCATCCGAGGCATCCGCCCCAGCAGCGCCCGTGGTTGTGAATCAGCCAATGAGCTACCTGGGCTTGTACACCTTGCTAGGCGATCTGATTCGCGACAACCCTTACGCCGACTCCTCGCGCCCGTTGGCGGAGCGGCTCGCAGCCCCGGTCACCACCCCCTTTGTGTCAGAGAACGCCGATGTGATCGTGATGCGCAACATGGAAGGCAAGTACGTGATGCGCTCGGGGAACGGTGAATGGGTTCCCTACAACTATTGATTGCGTTGGCTTACAGCCCCAAGGGGGCGTGACGAGGGGGCTGCGCGACAGACCCCTTCTCCACACCCTGCCGCATGCGTCCCGCATAATCCAACCGCACCGCCGCATCATCCCCCGCGATGCCACAGCGGTGCGATGTCCTTCGCGTGCCCGCAACCCCCATCTGTCACCACCCATGAACCCACAAGCCCATCTGCTCTGGAAAGCACCCCGCTGGGCGCTCGCGATCCTGCTGGCTGTGCTGGGCATGCTCGGGCCTTTCTCCATCGACACCTACATCCCCGCGTTCTCAGGCATCGCCGCGGCGCTGGGAGCCACACCGGTGGAAATGCAGCAGACRCTKTCSGCCTACCTGTTCGGCTTTGCGTTCATGARCCTGTTCCAYGGCGCGCTGGCGGACAGCTTTGGGCGCAGGCCCGTGATCTTGTGGGGCATCGCCGTGTTCACGCTCGCTTCCGCAGGGTGTGCGCTGTCGCAAACGATCGGGCAATTGGTCTTTTTCCGGGCACTGCAAGGCCTGTCCACGGGAGCAGGGATCGTGGTCTCCCGCGCGGTGATCCGCGACATGTTCCCTCCAGCACAAGCGCAGAAGGTTATGAGCCAGGTGACCATCTACTTTGGAGTGGCTCCAGCGATTGCTCCCATCATCGGAGGCTGGCTCTTTGTCCACACCGGGTGGCACAGCATTTTCTGGTTCCTGACCTTCGTGGGAGTGGCCTTGTGGACCGCCAACTTCAGGCTGCTGCCAGAGACCTTGCATGTGGAGCAGCGCCAGCCCTTTCATGTGCGCCATCTAATGCGCGGCTACGTGCAGTTGGGCACCAGTGCGCGCTTTGTGCTGCTGGCGCTGGCCAGTGGCGTGCCCTTCAATGGCATGTTCCTGTACGTTCTCTCGGCTCCAGCATTTCTTGGCGATCACCTGTCGCTGGCGCCTACGCAGTTTTTCTGGTTTTTTGTCCTGACCATCTCGGGGATCATGGGCGGTGCGTGGCTCAGTGGACGGCTGGCAGGGCGTATCCCGCCCAAGCGCCAGATCCGCCACGGATTTGTCATCATGTTTTCGGTGGCTGTGTTGAACCTGGTCGCCAATCTGCTGTTCACTCCCCACGCCTGGTGGGCTCTGGCGCCCATTGCGGTCTTCTCTTTTGGCTGGGCACTGATGGTGCCGGTGGTGACGCTGCTGGTGCTGGACCTCTACCCGGAGCGCCGAGGCATGGCCTCATCCATGCAGGCGTTTGTCGGCTCTTCGGCCAATGGCCTGGTGGCAGGCGTCATCGCTCCGCTGGTGATGCACTCTACCGTTTTGCTGGCGCTGTCATCACTCCTGATGTTGTGCATTGGCATGCTGTCCTGGATCTGTCTGCACCATCGCTGGCCCGAGATCGGGCGTACGCCGGTCCACCTCTGATCAATACCCGACTGATCAAGGACTGGGTTGCCGCCGGTCCACGTTTTTTTGCTGGTAATAGCGGTTCTTCTCCGCATACATCGCCTGGTCTGCGCGATGGATCGCGGCTTCTACCGCATCTCCAGACTGGCAACAGGCAATCCCCATCGCCAGGCTGAGATGCTGGCCAGGGTAGAACTGGTTGTTGAGTTCGAGCATCGACAAAATGCGTTCCTGCAAAGCCATGGCTCCGCGCTCATCCGTGCCCGGCAACAACACCGTGAACTCGTCACCACCAATGCGGGCTGCGCAGGCCGGAGCATCCACGGCCTTGGCCAAGACCTCGCCAACGCGGCGCAGCATGGAGTCCCCCGCCGCATGGCCTTGCTCATCGTTCACCACCTTGAGACCATTCAGGTCGATGGCGATGATGGACAGCGGCCAAGGGCCCTTGCGGGTCAGGCGGTTGAGCTCCTCTGCATAAAAGGCTCGGTTGCGCAATTGCGTGAGCACATCGTGCTTGCCCAGGTACTCTAGGTAAGCCTCGGCCTTCTTGCGTGCCGTGATATCCACCAATGACAGGAGCACCAGGCCCCAGTCGCTCATGTGATCGGCCAGCACCGAGAACTGCATGTGGATATGCACGGCATCCCCGGACAGTGCGTAGTTAACCACTTCGCGCTGCTGAAAGGTCTTGCCCTCCCACAGGTCCAGCAATTGCTCCGCAAAGGACTCGTGCATCTCACCGCGAAACACCCGACCAATGTTGTTCAGCAGCATTTCTTTGCTCTCTGCGCCGAACATCCGCAGGGTCTGCTGGTTCACATCGATCACCCGGATTTCGTGCATGCAGCGTGTCACGAACTCGGGATGCACCCGGATGAATGTCTTGAAATCATCAATACCCTGCGCACGCACACCATCGAGCAGGCACTTGACCGCACTGAAGTCCTCCACCCACAAGGACACGGGTGAATGTTCGAACAAATCGCGTGCGTACCGTTCGCTGCGGCGCAGCTCGGCACCTGCACGCACAGTGGCCGTAACATCCTCCAGCGACACCAGCACACGGCTCCAGTTGTCCTCGTAACCGGGCAGGATGCGCGCACGGATCTGCACATCCAGCCGGCGTCCGTCGAGCGCGTAGTTGACTGTCTGGTTAGAAAATTCCAGCTGACCGTCCCACAACTGAGACAGCTCATGCGCCACTGCGTCGTGCATGTCGTCCCTGAAGACCTTATCCAGATTGGCTTCCAGTACCTGCTGGCTCTCGGCGGCAAACAGATCCAGCGTGCGCTGATTCACCTTGAGCACCTTGAGGGCTGCACTGCAGGCCCGCAGGCGGGCCGGGTCCTCTGCCAGGAACTGGCGGATGTCGGTCACGCCTTCGGCGCGCCACTGCTCAAAAAGCTGCTTGAGCGCACTGTAGTCCTCCAACCAGAGCGACACTGGCGCCAGCCCGAACATGTGCTCAAAGTCCGCACCCGAAGATAAAGAAGACGACACAGCAGATTCCTCCGGCGGCCATTATTGACGAGGCGCCGTTGGCATCCGCAGCTGGAATGGCCTCCCCAATGAAAAAAGGCCAGCACCTTACGGTACTGGCCTTTGCACAAAGGGCGGCGCTAGCGCCACACAACAATCAGCGCGCGGGGCGTGCAGGACGCTTGCGGGCGTCGTGGGCCACAAAGGGCTTGCCACCACCACCGGCAGGCTTGGCAAATGCAGGCTTGCGAGGAGCGAAATCGCCGCGCGGTGCACCCGCATCGCCACGAGGAGCAAAGCCACCACGGCCTGTATCACCAAAACCAGGCTTGCGGCCATAACCGTCACCGTCACGACGCGGCGCAAAACCACGGTCGCCGCCACGGTCATCACGGCCAGCGAAACCGCCGCCGCCTTCACCACGGGCAGGGGCGCCACGGTTGTCACGACCAGCAAAGCCACCGCCGAATCCACCACGATCATTGCCACCACGTGCGGGACCACCGAAGCGACCGCGCGACTGGTTATCACGGTTGTCATACGAACGGCCCGGGGCGCCACGGCCACCACCAAAATCGCCACCGCGAGGTGCCTGCGGAGCGCGCTGCGAAGGCTCCATGCCCGGAATCACTTCGGCCTTGAACTGCTGGCGGCTGTACGACTCAATGTCGTAGATCTTGCGGCGATCGCGGAACTCGGCAAACGTGATGGCCAGGCCATCGCGGCCCGCACGGCCGGTACGACCGATGCGGTGGGTGTAATCCTCAGCCTTCATGGGCAGGCCGAAGTTGAACACGTGGGTGATGGTAGGCACGTCGATGCCCCGTGCTGCCACGTCAGTAGCAACCAGAATCTGCACCTGACCAGCGCGCAGCGCCATCAAACGGCGGTTGCGCAGGCCCTGGCTCAGGGCGCCATGCAACGCGACGGCCGAGAAGCCTTCTTGCTGTAGGTCGTTGGCCAAACCATCGCACTCCACCTGGGTGCTGGCAAAGACAATGGCTTGGTTGATCGTGGTGTCACGCAGCCAGTGGTCCAGCATCTTGCGCTTGTGCTGGGCATTGTCGGCCCAGTATAGAACTTGCTTGATGTTGGCGTGCTTCTCTTGCGGAGAATCGATGGTCACCTTCTGCACAGACGAACCACCGTCGTGCATCACGCGCATGGCCAGTTGCTGGATGCGGGGCGCAAATGTGGCGCTGAACATCATGGTCTGCTTGCGCTGCGCGGTCAGCTGGTTCAGTTCAGCCAGGTCATCCGAGAAGCCCAGGTCGAGCATACGGTCCGCTTCGTCAACGACCAGGAACTGCACCTTGTCGAGCTTGATTTGCATCGAGCGCTGCAGGTCCAGCAGGCGGCCAGGGGTCGCCACCACGAGGTCGGCGTTTTGCAGTTTGGCGATTTGCAACTGGTAAGGCATGCCACCCACCACGTTGGCCACACGCAGGCCACGGCAATGCTTGACCAGGTCGATGGCATCGTGCGCGACTTGCTGCGCCAGTTCACGGGTCGGGCACAGGATCAGGGCACCAGGGGTGGCAGCCTTGAAGTTGCGCGAACTGGTAGGGTCCTTGCGTTTGGCGCGCTTGGGAGCAGGTTCGCCACGGGCAGCGGCTTCGGCCACGGCGCGTTCAAAAGCGGCGCGCTCTTCGGCTTCGGCAGCAGCTTGCTGGTTGATCAGTGTGTGCAGCACAGGCAGGAGGAAGGCGGCGGTCTTGCCGCTGCCCGTCTGGCTGGAGACCATGAGGTCGATGAACTTGGTGGAGTCGTTGCCACCGCCCATCGCCAGAGGGATTGCCTTGAGCTGCACGCTGGTGGGCTGGGTGTAACCCAGATCAGCCACGGCTTGCACGAGTTCAGGGGCCAGGCCCAGCTCGATGAAGCCATTGGGCTCAGCGGTCACAGCAGCATCGGCTTCGACAGCTGATACCACGGCGTCCAGGGGAGAAGACTGCACGGAAATGTCGGCAGCAAAGGAAGTGTCTGCAGGCGCGAATTCGCCCTGCACCAAAGAGGTGTCGGTCATGATTTTTCTCTCACGAAGACGGTCGCGGGCGCAGCCCACGATTGGCTTCGTCAAATGGTTAAAAAACATCAACCATCAAACGAAACCTGCGCTGGCTCAGAGAAGGCCGGAGCGGGTGGGCGTTATTCGCCAGTCCTGCACTGTCGGGTGACAGTCGGCTGGCAAGCCCGGTGTGTGAGGGGAGATGCACAATCTGCGAGGGATTCCTGCGCAGCCGTCGATTATTGCACGATTAAGGGTTTGCCCGCAATACCCCACTTCGCTTTTCGCGAGTGGCAATGCCTTCACTGCCAGGAATCCAGTCCCGCGTCGTCGTAAAACAACCGCACCAAAGGAGCGGATCTCACAAGGGCTCCCACGCCCCTCACAAAAGGGATGAGAAGCAGTGGCTCAAGACGTTTTCACATCCACGGCCAACAGGTGCTGACGGTAATGCGCCAGCTCGTCGATGGACTCATGGACATCGGCCAGGGCCGTGTGTTTTTGCGCTTTCTTGAAACTGGTGTATGCCTCGGGCTTCCAGCGCTTGGCCAGCTCCTTGAGCGTGCTCACATCCACATTGCGGTAGTGAAAGAACCGCTCGAGCTTGGGCATGTAACGCACCAAAAAACGCCGGTCCTGACCGATGCTGTTGCCGCACATGGGCGCAGTGCCCTTGGGCACGTACTGGGCCAGGAAAGCAAGGATCTTCTGTTCCGCTTCCTCCTCCGTCACCGTGGACGCCTTCACCTTGTCGATCAGGCCGCTGCGGCCGTGCGTGCCTTTGTTCCAGGCATCCATCTTGTTCAGCAATTCATCCGGCTGGTGAATGGCAAACACGGGGCCTTCGACGCGGGGTTCCAGGCTCGGACCGGTCACGACCACGGCGATCTCCAGCAGGCGGTCGGTGTCGGGCTCCAGGCCGGTCATTTCACAGTCCAGCCAGACCAGGTTCTGGTCGGATTTGGCAAGCGTGGCAGGGGTGGGGTTGTTGGCTTCTGACATGGCGCGCATTGTCGCCGATGGCCTAAACTCGCCACACATGCCCACCTCTGACGACATTTCCCCCTCTTTGTTGTTCACCCTGGCCTTTGCAGCCGCGCTGCTGCTGGGCCTGGCCCTCAAGTTCTGGCTGGCGACGCGCCAGGTCCGGCATGTTGCACGCCATCGCGCTGCGGTCCCGGTACCGTTTGCCGAGCGCATCGCCCTGGCGGCGCACCAGAAGGCGGCCGACTACACCATCACCAAGGCCCGGCTGGGCATGCTGGAGATGGCGCTGGGCGCGGCCGTGCTACTGGGCTGGACCTTGCTGGGCGGCTTGGACGCACTGAACCAGGCGCTGCTTGGCGTGCTGGGCGGCGGCATGTGGCAGCAGATGGCATTCCTGGTCGCCTTTGCTGCCATCAGCGGCCTGATCGACCTGCCCCTGTCGCTGTACCAGACCTTTGTTGTGGAAGAACGGTTTGGGTTCAATAAGATGACCTGGCGCCTGTGGCTGGCGGACGCCCTCAAGGGCCTGCTGGTGGGCGCCATCATCGGGCTGCCCATTGCCGCACTGATCCTCTGGCTGATGGGCGCTGCAGGCCCGCTGTGGTGGCTGTGGGCCTGGTGCTTCTGGATGGGTTTCAACCTGCTGCTGATGGTGATTTACCCCACCTTCATCGCACCGTTGTTCAACAAATTCCAGCCGCTTGAAGACGAGTCGCTCAAGGCCCGGGTGACTGCGCTGATGCAACGTTGCGGCTTCTCGGCCAAGGGCCTGTTCGTGATGGACGGCAGCCGCCGCAGCGCCCACGCCAATGCCTATTTCACTGGCTTTGGTGCCGCCAAGCGCGTGGTGTTCTACGACACCCTGCTGCGCCAGCTGGCACCTGGCGAGGTCGAGGCTGTGCTGGCCCATGAGCTGGGCCACTTCAAGCACCGCCACATCATCCAGCGCATCGTGATGATGTTTGCGCTCAGCCTGGCGGGCTTTGCGCTGCTGGGCTGGCTTTCCACACAGGTCTGGTTCTACACCGGACTGGGTGTGCGGCCCAACATCTCGCTGGACCCGGCCATGGCCGCCGCACCCAATGATGCGCTGGCACTGCTGCTTTTCATGCTGGTCGTTCCGGTATTTACCTTCTTCATCTCGCCGCTGTTTTCGCAACAATCGCGTCGCCACGAGTTCCAGGCGGACGCGTATGCCGCGGCCCAGGCCAGCGGCGCCGACCTGTCGTCGGCCTTGCTCAAGCTGTACGAAGACAACGCCTCCACGCTCACTCCAGACCCGGTCTACGTGAAGTTTTACTACTCGCATCCACCCGCCACAGAACGGCTGGCGCGCATGCAAACCCCTGCTCACCCATGACTACCATGTTGAAGAAAAAAGACTGGTCCACGCTGATCCGCCGCGCCCTGACAGCTACAGAAATAGTAGCAAACCTCGCCAAACTGGAGGGCTGGAGCCTCAGCGGCGACGGCGCCAACGTCGCCATCGAGAAGACCTACCACTTTGCCAATTACTACGAGACGATCTCGTTCGTGAACGCATTGGCGTTCATCGCCAATGCGCAAGACCACCACCCCGATCTGTCTGTGCACTACAACCGCTGCGTGGTGCGACTGAACACGCACGACGTGCATGGCATCTCCAGCACCGACTTCGAGTGCGCCACCCAGTTCGACGCACTGGTCGCACCGTGAGGCGGGCCCACCATGGCTGAACGCAGCGCCCTCATGGAAGGTACCGTGGTGGCCAGCCATGGGCGCCACTGCATGGTCGAGACCCCGGATGGGGAGCGCCGCATCTGCCACCCCCGCGGTAAAAAAAGCCAGGCCGTCGTTGGCGACTATGTGCTATGGCAGGCGCCGCCGCCCGGGCAAGGCGAAGAAGGCACCATCGAAAAGGTCAAGGAACGGCGCAACCTGTTCTACCGACAGGACGAGATTCGCACCAAATCTTTCGCCGCCAACCTCGATCAGGTGCTCATCCTGATTGCGGCGGAACCGGTGTTCTCCGAAAGCCAACTATCACGGGCACTGATTGCTGCAGAGGCGGAGGGCATCAAACCCATCATTGCACTCAACAAGAGTGATCTGGTCGAACCCTTCGCCCGCGCATGGGAGCGACTGCTGCCGTACCGGCACATGGGCGCAGGCAAACACTATGGCGTGCTGCCGCTATCTCTGGCACTGTCCAGCGATGTGGACCGTGCCCTGCTCATGGAACACTTGCAGGGCAAGACCACGCTGGTGCTGGGCCCGTCGGGGTCCGGCAAGAGCACGCTGATCAACCTGCTGGTGCCGGGCGCCTCGGTGCTCACCGGAGAAATCTCGCAGGCCCTGAATTCAGGCAAACACACCACCACCAGCACCCACTGGTACTGGATGGATGCGGCGCGCACCACGGCACTGATCGAYTCGCCRGGSTTCCAGGAATTCGGSCTGMACCAYATCGCSCCSATGCAGCTGGCAGCCTGTATGCCCGACATYGCCGAGCATGCRAMSGMCTGCAAGTTCTACAACTGCACCCAYYTGCAYGAGCCGGGGTGCGGTGTGCTGGATGCAGTCAAAAAGGGCCAAAGCGCTGGAGGAATAAGCCCTTCTCGCTACAAAATATATAGCGATTTATTTGAAGAGCTGAGTCACACCCGGTATTGACCGGCGTATGCCAGCGGCGCCACGCGAGATGGCGCGACAGGTGAACGGGCTAGCCGAGCAACCGGGCAAGCGTCAGCAGCGCCAGTAGCAGCATCCAGACCACCACCGAGCGCCACACCAGGCCCACCACGCTGCGAAGGTGGCCTACTTCAGGCTCGCGGCCGGGGGTGGAGTCGCTGTCGCCCATGTCGGCATCAATCTCCAGACCCTGCGGCGCATGCAGCTCAGTGCGCGCCTTCAACGCCTCACCGCCCAGGCGCACATTGATGGCCCCTGCAGTGGCGGCAAGAACCACACCATCGTTGTCGTTGGGAAACCGCTGCGCATGAAAACGCCAGCCTTCAATCGCTTCTTCAAAACTGCCTACCACCGCAAAGCTCAGTGCCGTGAGCCGCGCAGGCAACCAGTCGATGGCAGTCCAGGCCTGGGCGGACGCCTGCTGCAAGGACTCGCTGGCGGGCAATGCGCCCGTGCGCTGCTTGTAATGCCAGTAGCGAGAGACAAATTCAGCCAGGCGATACAGCACCGCCCCCGTCGGCCCCAGACCCAGCGCAGCCAGCACCGAGAACCACGCCAACACCCCAAATACATGCCGGTGCGCAGCCAGCACCGAGTACTCGATCACATGGCGCACGATCTCGCTGCGCGGCAGCGCGCCCACATCCACCTGTTGCCAGTGCGCGAGGCGCTCGCGCGCCGCGTCTTCGTCACCCTCTTCCAGCGCATCGCGGATGCCGGTGAAGTGGTGGCTGAACTGCCGAAAACCCAGCGTGACATATAGCACCGACACGCTCCAGAGCACCGCAAACGGCCAGCCGAGACCCCACAGCAGCAGCCAGTGGATGCCGAGTGTGACCAGTGCGGGAACGAGTACCGCGAGGCTCCACGCCACCCACCCGTGGTGCGATTTGCCCGCGTCGAAATTGCGGCTCACGGACAAGGCCCATGCACGCAGCCCCGCGTGGATGGGATTGCTGCGAGCCAGAGGGCGTGCCTGCTCGATCAGCAGAGCGAACAGGATGGCAAAGAAACTCATGGGGGGCAATGATACTGGCGCCAAGCCACGGGAGCACGTGATTCCGCCGAACCTCAGCAACACATCCTCCAATGAAGCGGGGACCCCACCCGCAGCCCTCGAAGCCCGCATGGTCGAAGCCAGAGCCTCCATGTGAGGGTCGCGCTACCGTACCGGGTACGTCCGCGCGAAGCGCCTCAGGGGTGCTTCATTCAGCCATCATGAACCGGTAGAAATTGCGCAGCATGCCAGCCGTGGCGCCCCAGATGAAATGGGTCTTGTCGCCTTGCTGGTAGGGCATGGAGAACCATTCGCGGTGCACGCCATCGCGGTCAAACACATGGCGGCGATGGTGAGCCGGGTCGAGCAAAAAGGCCAGCGGTACCTCAAACAGGTCGGYCACCTCATACGGGTTGGGCCGAAGCACGCAGTCCGGCTGCACCAGGGCGACCACCGGGGTGATGATGAATGACGAGCCGGTCACGTAGGTGGGCAAGGTCCCCAGCACCTCAACAAACTCACGGTCCAGGCCCACCTCCTCCTGCGCTTCGCGCAAGGCGGTTTCAGCAGCACTGGCGTCTTCCGGATCAGCCCGCCCGCCCGGGAAGGCCACCTGCCCGGAATGGGTGGACAGATGTGCGGTGCGCTCCGTCAACAGCACCATGGGTTGCTCGCGCAACACGATCGCCAGCAACACGGACGCGTGGGCTGGCTCGCGGTTCATGAACTTCTTTTCCAGCACCACCTCCGGCTCCCACTGGGGTGGCTGTGCAAAACGCGCACGCAGCGCATCGGGCGTCTGCACAGCCAGGGGCACGGCGGGCAGGTGCGCATCCACCCCGACCACCGGCACCGTGCGAGGGTCAAAGTCGGGCAGGCTCGACAGAGGCGCAATGACCGAGGAGACAGCAGGAGGAGAAGAAGGGTTCACAAAAAGCAGGTTCCACGGACCAAAAAACAAAAAGCCGCTACAGGCAGATGCTGTAGCGGCTTGTCAGGACCGGCCCTCGCCTTGCTTGAATTAAGCGGCGGTAGCAGCAGCCTTGACGCGCGAAGGCAGCTTTTCCTTGATACGTGCCGACTTGCCGCTGCGGTCACGCAGGTAGTACAGCTTGGCACGGCGCACATCACCGCGGCGCTTGACTTCGATGCYGGCGATCAGCGGGCTGTAGGTCTGGAACGTACGCTCCACGCCTTCGCCGCTGGAGATCTTGCGCACGGTGAAGCCGCTGTTCAGGCCGCGATTGCGCTTGGCAATCACCACGCCTTCGTAAGCCTGCACACGCTTGCGGGTACCTTCCACCACGTTCACGCTCACGATGACGGTGTCACCAGGGGCGAATTCGGGGATGGTCTTGTTCAAGCGGGCAATTTCTTCCGCTTCCAGGGTCTGGATCAGGTTCATGTGAGTTTCCTAGTGATCTTGTCCGCGCCAAAAATGGCTGCGTCGGGATTGACGTCTCAGTGTTTTGCGGGAGAACTCCCAGTCAAAACGGCCGGCCAGAGGATCGAAAAGCCTTTGATTATAGCAATTCAGCCGAGCTTGGCCAATACGGCTTCATCGGCGGGTGCCAAACGCCCCGCTTTGCGCGCGGCATCGATGAGATCAGGCCGGTGGCGGGCCGTGGTGGCCAGGCGCTGATCACGCCGCCAGCGCTCGATCTGCGCATGGTGACCCGACATGAGGGCCGAAGGCACCTGCTGCCCTGCCCACTCTTCGGGCCTCGTGTAATGCGGGCAGTCCAGCAGGCCATCGAGCGCGGGATTGAAGCTGTCGAGCTGGTGGCTGCCCTCGTCGTTGAGCACCCCGGGCTGCAGGCGCGCCACGGCGTCCAGCAGCGCCATGGCGGCAATCTCGCCGCCCGAGAGCACGAAGTCGCCCAGGCTCATCTGAACATTCACATGGGTGTCAATGAACCGCTGGTCTATGCCTTCATAGCGTCCACACAGCAACACGGCCCCCTCGCTGGCAGACCAGCGCTCCACGGCGGCGTGGTTCAGCGACTCGCCAATGGGGGAAAAAAGAACCAGCGGCGCCTCGCCGCCCTTGGGCTCACCACGCTCTGCCCGGATGGCCGCAAGGCACCGCGCCAAGGGCTCAGCCATCATCACCATGCCTGGGCCACCGCCAAACGGGCGGTCATCCACCCGGCGGTAGTTGCCGTCGGCGTAGTCGCGCGGGTTCCACAGGCGCACATCGACCTGGCCGCTGGCATAGGCACGCCGGGTCACACCGCTCGCCAGGAAGGGCGCGAACAGCTCGGGAAAGAGGGTGATGATGTCAAAGCGCATAGGGCGCGGCTCGTGACGGCGCGGTCAGTAGTCGGGCTGCCAGTCCACGGTGATGCGTTTTTCGGCCAGATCCACCTTGTCCACGAAGGCCGAGACAAACGGAATCATGCGCTCCTGTGCCTTGCCGTCCTGCTCATAGGCCAGCACCAGCACGGTCTGTGGACC
>NZ_JBGFFF010000122.1:0-13272 GCF_056175785.1 Acidovorax sp. LjRoot204 | reverse complement strand
GGTGTGATGTGCGAATGGCCATGCGCCCCCACAAGCGCATGGCCAGGCACCTGACACCGTACTTTTGAGGCTTTTTTGCGTCCAAGCGCTAGTGGAATATGCGCCAACAGCTACACATTTGATAGCAACCAAGACCACGGCACGCAGCGACACCGTCATGCCGGCCCCAACGCGGCGGGTCGATGACGGCCAGCGCCGGGCGCTGACCGCCTTCAGCCGAGGTCGCGTGCCAACCGAATGCCCGTGAACTGCCAGCGCGCCGTGGCCGGAAAGAAGTTGCGGTAGGTCAGTCGCTCGTGCCCCGGCGGCGTGGCTTTGGACGAGCCCCGCAGCACGTACTGGTTGACCATGAACTTGCCGTTGTACTCACCCACGGCGCCTTCGGCCACCCGGAAGCCGGGGTATGGCGCGTAGCTCGACTGCGTCCACTGCCAGGCAGCGCCGTGCCACTGCGCCAAGCCAGCGGCACCCTGCGCGGCCGCATGCTCCCATTCAGCCTCGGTGGGCAGGCGCGCGCCCACCCAGCGCGCGTAGGCATCGGCCTCGTAGTACGACAGATGCACCACCGGCTGGTTGCCCTGCAGCGGCTGCAGGCCGGCCAGCGTGAACTGGTGCCAGGCCCCATCGATGCGATGCCAGTACAGCGGCTGCTCCAGGCCCTGCGCCGCGCGCCAGTCCCAGCCTTCGGCCAGCCAGAGCAGCGGGTTGCGGTAGCCACCCGCTTCCACAAACGCCAGATACTCGGCCTGCGTCACCAACCGCGAGGCCAGCGCGTAGGGATGCAGATACACACGATGGCGCGGGCCCTCGTTGTCAAAGGCAAAGCCGCTGCCAGCGTGGCCGATATCGGCCAGCCCCCCGTCAAAGGAGTGCCACGCCAGTGCTTGGCCAGCCTCGGGCGCCACAGCGTCTGAAGCCTTGGCATAGGCGGGGAACAAGGGGTTGCAGGACAGCAGGTGCAGGATGTCGGTGAGCATCAGCTCCTGGTGCTGCTGCTCATGCTGCAGGCCCAGCTCGATCAGGCCACGCGGCGCAGCGTCATGCGCCACAGCGGGCCACAAGCGCGCCATGCGGGCGTCCACGTCGGCCCGGTAGGCAAGCACCTCGTCCAGCGATGGCCGCGWGAGCAGCCCGCGCTGCGGACGCGGGTGCTTGGCGCCCACACCGTTGTAGTAGGAGTTGAACAGCACCCGGAACGCCGGTGCAAACGGCTGGAAACCTGGCTCGTGGGCTTCGAGCACAAAGGTCTCAAAGAACCAGGTGGTGTGGGCCAGGTGCCATTTGGTGGGACTGGCGTCGGGCATGGACTGCGCGGCGCAGTCCTCGGGCGACAGCGGAGCCGCCAGGGCCAGCGAGCGACCGCGCACGGCGGTGTAGCGCGCCAGCAGCGTGTCAAATGCGGGGGATGTCACGGTCATGGCAGCCACCGGTCAAGGACGGGCGTGGACCACCGCGAACCAGCCCCGCTCGTCCGTCCACGCCTGGGCCTGCGCAAAACCGGCGCGCGCAAGCATGTCGGTGAACACGGGCAACGGGTACTTGTAGCTGTTCTCGGTGTGGATGCGCTCGCCCTGGTCGAACCTGCGACCGCCGCCGGGCCAGCACACCTCGGTGTCAGAGGCAGCCTCCAGGTGCATTTCGATGCGCGACGCCTCGGTGTTGAAGAACGCACGGTGCTGCCACTGCGCAACGTCAAAGTCGCTGCCGATCAGGCGGTTCACATGCCGCAGCACATTGCGGTTGAACTCGGCGGTGACCCCCGCTGCATCGTCGTAGGCGGCTTCGAGCACCGCCACATCCTTGGGCAAATCGATGCCGATGAGCAGGCCGCCATCGTCGTCGATCAGTTCGCGCATGTGGGCCAGCAGCTCCAGCGCGTGCGGCGGGTCGAAGTTGCCGATGGACGAGCCCGGGTAGAACACGAGGCGCCCGGTGCGGGGAATGTCGTCAGGCAGTGACACCCCCAGGGTCATGTCGCCCGCCAGCGCGCGGGCATCCAGCGCCGGGAAGTCGTCGCGCAGCCCTTGCACCGCCTGCTCCAGAAAATCCGCCGAAATGTCCACGCCCACAAAACAGGCCGGCTGCACCAGACGGCACAGGGTGCGGGCCTTATGGCAGTTGCCCGCGCCCAGTTCGATCAGGGTGCGGCCTGCGCCCACGGCGCCCGCGATGCTGTCTGCATGTGTCTGCATCAGCGCCATTTCGGTGCGTGTGGGGTAGTACTCCGGCAGGCGTGTGATGGCTTCAAACAGCTGCGAGCCATGCTGGTCGTAGAAATACTTGGGGGAGATACGTGCGGGCCGCTGGGTCAGTCCGCGGGTGATGTCGGAATAGCGAGGCAGGAGCATGGGTCGTCAGGACGTTGGGGCGGCAGCGCCGCCGGGTGGTCAAAAGCAGAGGCACCGGGAGCGCCCACATTGCGGCCCGCCCCACACGCTCCCCTGCCCCATTGTGCGTTGCCTCGCTGACTGCCGTGTGTAGGCCATTTCCGCACCCACAAAAAAAGGGCTGGCGCATGCGCCAGCCCTTCAGACCCTTGGAGAACTTTTACTGTCAGAAACGCAGGGCCCGCCTGGGGCCCTGTGCCCTTAGAAGCGCCAGCCCAGACCCACGCCCACCAGAACGGGGTCCACCTTGAAGGTGCCCAGCTTGGCACCGCCTGCGCTCACGTCGGTCTTGATGAAAACCTTCTTCACGTCGAAGTTGAGGTACAGGTTCTTGGCCAGCGGGATGTCCACACCCACTTGCAGCGCGGGGCCGAAGCTGTTGCGGTCAATGCTCACACCCGCAGGCAGGTTCACGCTGGAAAACCGCGTGTAGTTCAGGCCCGCGCCCACGTAAGGCTTGAAGCCGGGGGCATCAAAGTGGTACTGCGCCAGCAGTGTGGGGGGCAGGTGCTTGAGCGTGCCAATGGCTGCGCCGCCAGCGCTGAGCGTGTGCTTCTGGGGCACAGTCAGGATCAGTTCGGCCGCGATGTTCTTGTTGAAGAAGTAGGTGACATCCACTTCAGGGATGGTCTTGTTGTTGACCGACAGGCCCAGCGGTGTGCTGTCCTTGTTGGCGCTGTCCAGGTGCACCGCACGTGCACGGACCATCCAGGGGCCCTCGGCCTGTTGCGCCAGGGCAGCGCCAGAAGACAGGGCACAGAGAACGGCGACAGCCAGCAGGTTCTTTTTCATGGTAATTCGCATCGGTTGGACGGGGACGACCCCCGTGCATGCATTGAACCGCTGCGGCCCCCACCCGGCCTTGCCTTACCTCAAGCCCTCGGTAGTAACCCTTAGACCTAGATCAAGGAATACCCACTATCAAGCTGTGGACTTGCCGCGCAGGCGCTGAACCAGCGTCCACCCGGCCAGCACCAGGCCACCCGCCACGATGCCCACCACGGCGTTCAGCAGGTTGGGCACCAGCACCGCCCACAGCCCGCCCACGGGCCATTGCGCCGCTGCCGTGCCTGCGGCCTCAACCGCATGGTGCAACGCAGGCACGCCGTGCACCAGAATGCCACCGCCCACCAGAAACATCGCCGCAGTGCCCGCAATGGACAGCCCCTTCATCAGCCAGGGTGCTGCGCGCAGGATGCCCGATCCCAGGGCACGCGCGGCACTGCTGGCCTTGTTGTTGAGCCACAGGCCCAGGTCGTCCAGCTTGACGATACCCGCCACCAGCCCATAGACACCGATGGTCATGATGATGGCGATGCCCGACAGCACCGTGAGCTGCTGCACGAAGGGCGCAGCGGCCACCGTGCCCAGCGTGATCGCAATGATTTCGGCCGACAGGATGAAGTCCGTGCGCACGGCGCCCTTGATCTTGTCCTTTTCAAAGGCCACCAGATCCACCGCCGGATTGGCATTGGCCTTGGCGTGGCTCTCATGCTCGGCCTCATCCTCATGCTGGGCGTGCAGCAGCTTGTGCGCCACCTTCTCAAAGCCCTCAAAGCACAAGAATGCGCCCCCCACCATCAGCAGCGGCGTCACGGCCCACGGCGCAAAGGCGCTGATCAGCAGCGCAGCGGGCACCAGGATGACCTTGTTGATGAACGAGCCCTTGGCCACCGCCCACACCACCGGAATCTCGCGCTCAGCGCGCACCCCGGTCACCTGCTGGGCGTTGAGCGCCAGGTCGTCCCCCAGCACGCCCGCCGTCTTCTGCGCAGCCACCTTGGTCATCACCGACACATCGTCGGCCATGGCAGCGCTCTTCTTGGCCGCCACCTTGGTCATCAAGGCCACATCGTCGAGGATGGTGGCGATATCGTCGAGCAAAGCAAGCAGGCTGCCAGCGGCCATGGGAAGTCCTTGGGATGAGTCGCAAAAAAATGCGGCGAACAAGCCGCCGGTGTGCGCCGCACTATAGCAACGCACAGACAACCGCAGCGCAAGGCCCATCGTCGTGCAGAGGCCACGCCATTTGCAGATAGCCCCACACCGCCTGCGGGCATGCCTGCCCAGCCACAAGGCGCATACTCGCGCCCTCATCCACTACCCGCTATGGGGCCTTCTGCGGGCTTCACCGCCCCGCCATGCCCGGCTACCTGACCAAGCAAGAAGACATCGCCATCACCGGCGCGGCAGACCTGATCATCCAGTCGCTGCTGGACAAGCAGCAGTTTGCCGACCCGCTGGGCGCCGCCGAGGCGCTGGGTATCTCATCGGCCGCCTGGCCCCTCTTCGGCCTGTTGTGGCCGTCGGGCGCGCAGCTGGCCCAGCGCATGGCCAGCCGCCCCCTGCTGGCGGGCGAACGTGTGCTGGAGATCGGCTGCGGCCTGGGTCTGGCCAGCCTGGTGTGCCACAGGCGCGGTATCGATGTCACCGCCAGCGACTGCCATCCTCTGGCCCAACAGTTTCTGCAGGAAAACGCGCGCTTGAACGGCCTGTCACCCGTGAAGTACCGCACGGGTCAATGGGGCTCGGACGCGCCAGCACCGGCCAACGCGGTGCAAGGCCAGTTCGACCTCATCATCGGCAGCGATGTGCTGTACGAACGCGACGCTCGTGCGTCCCTGGCCACCTTTCTGGACCACCACGCAGGCGACGGCGCGCAGATCTGGATCGTGGACCCGAACAGGGGCAACCGCTCCACCTTCCATAAGCAGATGGCTGTGCACCGTTTCGATGTGATCGAAGAGCGACTGGACCACCCCGCCCTGGCCGATGTGCCGGCGTACAAAGGGCGGCTGCTGATGTACCAGCGCACCTTAACAGCGGCCTGAACACGACTTTGAAGGGTTGGCCCGGCGCGATATCGCCACCATCAGACCGCCGAGCCCGCGCACCCTAAGCGCCAGGGCAGCCGAGCAAGGGCCGCCCCGCAGCGAGGGCTGCATCCCTCTTCCCGATTCGCGCAGCGAATCGGGAAGAGGGAAGCGGCGCAGCCGCTCAGGGGGATGCCCCCTGCTACCCCACCCACTTGCGCGCGTTGCGCCAGATGCGCATCCAGCCGCTGTACTGCGCCTTGTCTTCGCTGGTCCAGCTCATCTGCACGTTGCGGAACACGCGCTCGGGGTGCGGCATCATGGCCGTGAAGCGGCCGTCCGCCGTGGTCACTGCCGTCAGGCCACCCGCGCTGCCGTTGGGGTTGAACGGGTACTGCTCCGTCGCGCGGCCGTGGTTGTCCACGTAGCGCATCGCAGCGATGGCCTTGTCGGCATTGCCCCGGTACTTGAAGTTGGCATAGCCCTCGCCGTGTGCCACCGCAATCGGCAGGCGGCTGCCTGCCATGCCTTGCAGGAACAGGCTGGGAGATTCGAGCACTTCCACCAGCGAGAGGCGGGCCTCGAAGCGCTCGCTCTGGTTGGTGGTAAAGCGCGGCCAGTCTTGTGCACCGGGGATGATGTCCGCCAGCTCAGCAAACATCTGGCAGCCGTTGCACACGCCCAGGCCGAACGTGTCGGTGCGACCGAAGAAGCCCTGGAACTGTGCGGCCAGCACCGGGTTGAAGGTGATGGACCGCGCCCAGCCAATGCCAGCGCCCAGCGTGTCGCCATAGCTGAAGCCGCCGCAGGCCACCACGCCCTTGAAGTCTTCGAGTTGGACGCGGCCGGTCTGCAGGTCGGTCATGTGCACGTCGTAGGCCTCGAAGCCTGCCTCGGTGAAGGCGTAGGCCATCTCGATRTGCGAGTTCACGCCCTGCTCGCGCAGGATGGCGACCTTGGGTTTGGCCAGGTTGAGGTACGGCGCGGCCACGTTGTCGGCCGCGTCGAACGTCAGGTGCACGTGCAGGCCCGGGTCGGCGGGCTCGCCCGCTGCAGCGTGCTCGGCATCGGCGYWGGCSGGGTTGTCGCGCTGCTGGCAGATCTTCCAGCTSACCGCATCCCACACCTGGTGCAGGTCGGCCAGCGAGGCACTGAACACGGACTTGGCATCGCGCCAGACCTGGAGTTCGCCCTTGCCTGCGTCGATTTCGGACGACACAGGGCGGGTCTTGCCCACGAAGTGGCTGAATTTGGACAGGCCATGCTCGCGCAGCACCTGCATCACATCGTTGCGCTCGGCGGTGCGCACTTGCAGCAGCACACCCAGCTCTTCGTTGAACAGCGCCTTGAGCGTCAGTTCTTCACGGCGGGCACTGACCTGCTGCGCCCAGTTCTTGGCGTCWCCGGTTTCCATGCGGCTGTCGSWGATGCCGTCGCCTTCRGTCACCAGCATGTCSACGTTGAGCGCCACGCCCACRTGGCCYGCAAAGGCCATTTCGGCTGCTGCGRCSARCAGGCCRCCATCGCTGCGGTCGTGSWWKGCCAGGATCTGGCCCTTGGCGCGCAGTGCGTTCACGGCGTTGACCAAGTTGACCAGGTCTTTGGGGTCGTCCACATCGGGCACCACGTCGCCGCTTTGCTCCAGCGTCTGGCCCAGGATGCTGCCGCCCATGCGGTTCTGACCCTTGCCAAGGTCGATCAGCACCAGCGTGGTATCGGCCTCGGTGGCGTTGAGCTGGGGAGTGAGCGTACCGCGCACGTCGGACAGCGAAGCAAAGGCGCTCACGATCAGGCTGACGGGCGAGGTGACTTTCTTCTTGTCGGAACCTTCATTCCACTGCGTGCGCATGGACAGACTGTCCTTGCCCACGGGAATGGACACGCCCAGCGCGGGGCACAGTTCCATGCCCACGGCCTTCACGGTTTCGTAGAGCGCAGCGTCTTCGCCGGGCTCACCGCAGGCGGCCATCCAGTTGGCCGACAGCTTCACGCGCGGCAGCTCAATGGGCGCGGCCAGCAAGTTGGTAATAGCCTCGGCCACGGCCATGCGACCCGAGGCGGGCGCGTTGATGGCGGCCAGCGGCGTGCGCTCGCCCATGCTCATCGCTTCACCCGCAAAGCCCTTGTAATCGGCCAGCGTCACGGCGCAATCGGCCACSGGCACTTGCCAGGGGCCGACCATCTGGTCGCGGTGCGACAGGCCACCCACGGTGCGGTCGCCAATGGTGATGAGGAAGCGCTTGGAGGCGACCGTGGGATGGGCCAGCACATCGATCACGGCCTTTTGCAGCGGCACGCCGGTCAAGTCCATCGGTGCAAATTCGCGCACCACGGTCTTCACGTCGCGATGCATCTTGGGCGGCTTGCCCAGCAGCACGTTCATGGGCATGTCCACGGGGAGCTTCTGGTCGTCGGCCGTGGCAGCGGGGTCGTGCAACACCAGCTGGCGCTCTTCGGTGGCTGTGCCGATCACCGCAAACGGGCAGCGCTCGCGTTCGCAGAAGGCTTTGAACTGCTCCAGCGATTCGGGCGCAATCGCCAGCACGTAGCGTTCTTGCGACTCGTTGCTCCAGATTTCCTTCGGGCTCATGCCGGACTCTTCGAGCTGCACGGCACGGAGGTCAAAGCGCGCGCCGCGGCCAGCATCATTGGTCAGCTCGGGGAAGGCGTTGGACAAACCGCCCGCGCCCACGTCGTGGATGGCCAGGATGGGGTTGTTCGTGCCCTGTGCCCAGCAGTGGTTGATGACCTCTTGTGCACGGCGCTCGATCTCAGGGTTGCCGCGCTGCACCGAGTCAAAGTCCAGCTCGGCCGCATTGGTGCCGGTGGCCATGGAGCTCGCCGCGCTGCCGCCCATGCCGATGCGCATGCCGGGGCCGCCSAGCTGGATCAGCAGCGAGCCTGCAGGGAATTCGATCTTTTTCGTCAGCTCTGCATCGATCACGCCCACACCGCCCGCGATCATGATGGGCTTGTGGTAGCCACGCTGCACACCGCCGACGTTCTGCTCGTACTCGCGGAAGTAGCCGTTCAGATTGGGACGGCCGAACTCGTTGTTGAACGCCGCGCCGCCCAAGGGGCCTTCGACCATGATCTGCAGCGGGCTGGCAATGTGCTCAGGCTTGCCCACGGTGCTGCCCCAGAGCTTGGACACGGTGAAACCCGTGAGGCCCGCCTTGGGTTTGGAGCCCCGGCCGGTGGCGCCTTCATCGCGGATCTCGCCGCCCGCGCCGGTCGATGCGCCTGGGAAGGGCGAGATGGCCGTGGGGTGGTTGTGCGTTTCCACCTTCATCAACACATGCTGGGTAACGCTACTTTTTTGATAGCTATTAGCGCTTGATTCACTAGCGCTTGCGGCCATTTTTGCCACAAAACGCTCCACCTGATGGCCTTCCATGACCGAGGCGTTGTCCGAATACGCGATCACCGTGTGCTGGGGCGCCAGCTGGTGCGTGTTGCGGATCATGCCGAACAGGCTCTTGCCCTGCGCCACGCCGTCAATGGTGAACTCGGCGTTGAAGATCTTGTGGCGGCAGTGTTCGCTGTTGGCCTGCGCGAACATCATCAGYTCCACGTCGGTGGGGTTGCGCTTCAGGCCCGTGAAGGCGGTCACGAGGTAGTCGATTTCATCGTCGGCCAGGGCCAGGCCGAAGCGGGTGTTGGCCGCTTCGAGTGCCGCGCGACCACCGGCCAGCACATCCACATGCTCCATGGGCGCGGGCTGCAGTTCGGTGAACAGGGCGGCTGCTGCGCTCCGGTCAGCCACCACCGATTCGGTCATGCGGTCGTGCAGCAGGGCCGCGATCTGGCCCAGTTGCTCGGCCGTCAGCTCGGTTGTCTTGCCCAGCAGGCCGGATTTCAGGCTGATGCGGTACTCGGTGATGCGCTCAACACGGCGGATGGCGATGCCGCAGTTGCGCGCAATGTCGGTGGCCTTGGAGGCCCAGGGCGACAGCGTTCCCAGGCGGGGCGTAACGATGAGCGCGGCGCCGTCTTCAGGGCCCGCGTAGGGGTCGCCATAGGTCAGCAGCGCGGCAAGGCGTTCTTGTTCTGCAGGAGTGGGGGCCGCATCGGTGGCGACCAAGTGCACGAAACGCGCTGCAATGCCACTGATCTTGGGGTGGATCGCCTCCAGGGCGGGTTGAAGTTGCTGGGCGCGGAAGGAGCTGAGGGCGTTGCCGCCCGCCAGCGTGGTCATGTGCAAGGTCACGGTAGCGGCCTGTTGGGGGGTGTCAGGGGTAGAGGGTGGCTCCGGGCGCCAGCGTGCAACCAGCACCGGAGCCCTCCATTTTACCGGGCATGGCCGGGCCGGCTGCGCAGCCGGGGGCCCGATGGGATAATTGCGCCATGAGCATCACCATCAAAAGCGCCGAGGACATCGAGGGCATGCRCCTGGCCTGCCGTCTGGCCTCCGAAGTGCTGGACTACATCACACCGCACATCAAGCCCGGCATCACCACCAAAGAAATTGATCGCCTGGGCGCCGAATGCATGGCCCAGCAGGGCACCATCTCGGCCACCGTGGGCTACCAGCCACCAGGCTACCCGCCCTACCCGGCTTCGCTGTGCACCTCGGTCAACCATGTGGTGTGCCACGGCATCCCCAACGACAAGCCGCTCAAGAAGGGCGACATCGTCAATGTGGACGTGACCGTGATCACCAAGGACGGCTGGTACGGTGACAACAGCCGCATGTTCCTGATGGGCGAATGCTCGATCGCTGCCAAGCGCCTGTCAGCGCTGACGTTTGAAGCCATGTGGCATGGCATCGTGCAGGTCAAGCCAGGCGCGCGGCTGGGGGATATCGGCCACGCGATCCAGAAGTTTGCCGAAGGGCACGGCTTCTCGGTGGTGCGCGAGTTCTGCGGCCACGGCATTGGCCAAAAGTTCCACGAAGAACCCCAGGTGCTGCACTATGGCAAGCCCGGCACGCTCGAAGAACTGGTACCCGGCATGGTGTTCACCATCGAGCCCATGATCAATGCCGGCCGCCGCGAAGTGAAGGAATTTGGCAACGACGGCTGGACCATCGTGACCAAGGACCACAGCCTGTCGGCCCAGTGGGAGCACACGGTACTGGTCACGCCCACGGGGTACGAGGTGATGACGCTGTCAGCGGGTTCACCCCCGTTGCCGTCCTTTGTGACCGCCACCAAGACCTGAGGCGAGCGCCGGGCCGCCGGTTCCCGCGCAAAAAGGCAGCCGCTTGCACAACTCTTGCATGGCTTTTTCATGGCCTCCCACGATACTTACCGACCATGACTGAACTCCATGCCCTGCGCGACGCCTACCGCAGCGACAAGGCCGCGCTGCTGGCGGCCATGCAATCCACCGGCGCATCGACACGCGGCATCCGTGTGCTGCTGCGCAAGCTGTCGTCGCTGGCGGGCAACCTGCTGCAGACCCTGTGGCAGCGTGCTGAGCTGCCCGACGATATGGCCTTGGTGGCCGTCGGCGGATTTGGGCGCGACCAGTTGTTCCCCTATTCCGATGTCGATGTCCTGCTGCTGCTGCCCGACGGCACGGCGCCCGAGGCCGGCAGTGCCTTGCGCACGAAGCTGGAAGGCTTCATCGGCAGCTGCTGGGACACGGGCCTGGAGATCGGATCGAGCGTGCGCACGGTGGCCGAGTGCCTTGCCGAAAGCGCGGGCGATGTCACCGTGCAGACCTCGCTGCTCGAATCGCGGCTGGTGTGCGGCAGCGCCGCGCTGTTTGCAGAATTCCAGCGCCAGTACCGCGCGCAGATGAACCCCCAGGCGTTTCTGGTCGCCAAGACCCTGGAGATGCGCCAGCGCCACACCAAGTACGAGAACACGCCCTACTCCCTGGAGCCTAACTGCAAGGAGTCGCCCGGCGGGCTGCGGGACCTGCAGATGATCCTGTGGGTGTCGCAGGCTGCCGGGCTGGGCAGCAACTGGAAGGAACTGGCCACCAGTGGCCTGGCCACGGCCTTCGAAGTGCGCCAGATCGAGCGCAACGAGGCGCTGCTCTGCCTGATCCGTGCCCGCCTGCATGCAGCGGCCGGGCGGCACGAAGACCGGCTGGTGTTCGACTTGCAGACCGCCGTGGCCGAGTCGTTCGGCTACCGCTCGCAAGCACCCGATGGTTCGCGCCTGCCCATGCGGGCCAGCGAAAGTCTGATGCGGCGGTACTACTGGGCAGCGAAGGCCGTGTCGCAACTCAGCCAGATCCTGCTGCTCAACATTGAAGAGCGCCTGAACCCATCGACCCATGAGCCGCGTCCGATCAACGAACGGTTCTTTGAGAAGGCGGGTCTTATCGAGGTGGCCAGCGACGACCTTTACACCCGCGACCCGCACGCGATCCTGGAGACCTTCCTGCTCTACCAGACCACGGTCGGACTCAAGGACCTGTCGGCGCGCACCTTGCGCGCGCTGTACAACGCACGCGGCGTGATGGACAGCGCCTTCCGTCGAGATCCGGTCAACCGCGATGCCTTCATGCGCATCCTGCAGCAGCCCTCGGGAATCACGCACGCCATGCGGCTGATGAACCAGACCTCGGTGCTAGGCCGCTACCTGTGGCCGTTTCGTCGCATCGTGGGGCAGATGCAGCATGACCTGTTCCACGTCTACACGGTGGACCAGCACATCCTGATGGTGCTGCGCAAYGTGCGSCGCTTCTTCATSGCCGAGCATGCGCACGARTACCCSTTYTGCTCGCAGCTGGCGGSSGGCTGGGACAAGCCCTGGATTTTGTATGTGGCGGCGCTTTTCCATGACATTGGCAAGGGACGCGGTGGCGACCACTCGCAAATCGGCGCAGAAGAAGTACGGCGCTTTTGCCGCCAGCACGGCGTGGACCGCGAAGATGGCCGGCTCATCGAGTTTCTGGTGCGTGAGCACCTGACCATGAGCACTGTGGCGCAAAAGCAGGATCTGAGCGACCCCGATGTGATTGCTGCCTTTGCACGCCGCGTGGGCAATGAACGCAACCTCACGGCCATGTACCTGCTCACGGTGGCGGACATCCGTGGCACCAGCCCCAAGGTCTGGAATGCCTGGAAAGGCAAGCTGCTGGAAGACTTGTACCGCGCCACGCTGCGCACCCTGGGTGGCCGCGCACCCGATGCTGCGGCCGAAATCGAAGCCCGCAAGCGCGAGGCGCTGGTGCTGCTGGCGCTCAACGCCCTGCCCTTTGAAGCGCACAAGGCGCTGTGGGCCACGCTGGACGTGAGCTATTTCATGCGCCATGACGCGGCCGACATTGCCTGGCACACACGCCACCTGTCGCGCCATGTAGGCACGGCCAAGCCCGTGGTGCGCGCCCGCCAGTCGCTGGCGGGTGATGGGCTGCAGGTGATGGTCTACGCCGCCGACCAGGCCGACCTGTTTGCACGCATCTGCGGCTACTTCGACCGTGTGGGTTTCAGCATCCTCGATGCGCGGGTGCACACCGCCAACAACGGCTATGCGCTGGACACCTTTCAGGTCGTGGCCTCTTCGGCATCGGAGCAGCCAGGGCACTACCGTGAGCTGACCCACATGGTGGAGAGCGACCTGATGCGCGTGATCGAGGAAGGCGGCCCTTTGCCAGAACCCACCCGCAAGCGGGTGTCACGCCGGGTCAAGAGCTTTCCTGTAGCGCCCCGGGTGACCTTGCGCCCCGACGAAAAGGCGCAGCGCTGGCTGCTGGCGATCTCGGCCAGCGACCGTGCCGGTCTGCTCTATCTCGTGGCACGTATCCTGGCGCAGCACCACCTGAGCGTGCAACTGGCCAAGGTCAGTACCCTGGGCGAGCGGGTGGAAGACACCTTTCTCATCCAGGGCCCAGAGCTGCAGAACAACGCCCGCCAGATCCAGATCGAGACCGAGCTGCTGCAGGAACTGTCGTCCTGACCGCGCAGGGATAGGCCCAGGAGAGGATCTCTATCAGTCATCTTCGGTGGCACTGATCTCCGGGAACAGCACCTCAGTAAACCCGAACTGCGTGAAATCACGCACCCGCATGGGATACAGCTTGCCGATCAGGTGGTCGCATTCGTGCTGTACGACGCGCGCATGGAAGCCATCTACCGTGCGGTCAATGGGGTCGCCGTACAGATCGAAGCC
>NZ_JBGFFF010000121.1:0-13359 GCF_056175785.1 Acidovorax sp. LjRoot204 | reverse complement strand
GTTCCAGGCTGCGCAGCAGGTGGGTCATCGCCGTTTCGAACTGGCCGTTGCCGCTGTGCAGGGCGCCCAGCGTCAGGTGGTAGAGCCAGCGCACCCAGGGGTCGGGTGCGCGCTCGGCGGCGGCCGCTTCGCGCGCCAGTGCGTCCAGTCCGGCGCGTGTTTTCCCCGCCACGGCCAGTTGCCGGGCCTCGAAGCAGACAGCCAGCACCTGCGACGACGGATCTTTCTGCGCAGCGGCGAGCGCCTTCAGCTGCGCTATGCCCTCGGTCACCACCGTTGTCTGCCCGGTCTCGAAGGCCGCGTCTGTCAGCGCCGCCAAGTAAGTGCGCCGGGTCGCGGCATCGGCCGCGTTGGCAAAACGTGCCGCGGCGGCCTGCAGCGCCTGCACGGCTTCGGCGCTGTTGCGTTGCGACAGGTTTTGCAGCCGGTCCAGCTCGGCCAAGTCCGCGTTCAGTAGCTGTGCCCTTGCGGGCAATGCCGTCTGCAGGCACAGGGCCACGACCAGCACCACAACCCGGACGAGGCGCATCAGGGCAGCTCCAGCCGCCGCCCGCGCAGCAGGGTGATGGCCTCGACCCGTGTGCGCACCCGCAGCCGCTCCAGGATGCCCGTCACGTGCTCCTTCACGGTGCTCTCTGCAATATCCAGCTGCGATGCAATGCGCTTGTTGGGCAGCCCCTGCAGCACCAGCGCAAGGATCTGGCCCTGCCGGACAGACAGCCCCAGCTCGGCCGGTGTCACCGGCAGGTCGCGGCTGCGCAGCGGCTGGCTGCCCGGATGGCCCGGCTCAAACCAGACCAGCCCGCTCAGCAAGGCCTCCACCGCCAGCCCGAAGGTTTCAGGCGCTGCTTGTTTGTKGATGAAGCCCTGCGCGCCTGCCTGCCGGGCCTGGTCCATCACGGCGGGGTCATCGTCGCCACTGATCACCGCGATGGGCATTCCGGGGCAGTGGTTGCGCACCTGGGCGATCAGGCCCACGGCGGCGCCTTCTGCCAGCCAGAAGTCGATGAGCGCGATGGCCGGTGTGCCCCGCGTGTCCACCCAGCGCAGAAGGTCGTTTGCCCCTGCGGCCACCACCACGTCCATCTGCGGCAGTCGGGCGCGCAGGAATTCGGCCATGCCGTGTGCCACCAACGGATGGTCGTCAAGGATGAGCGCGTACTGAGAGGTGGAGGACATGCGGTGGTGGAGGAGGCGCAACCCGGCGGGATGCCGGTGCCAGAAGGTATGCCTGCGGGCAAATTCTGCCAAGTGTTCAGCAGGATGGGCGGCGCGCAAACCCTACCAGCGTAGGGTTTCGCGCGGGATGGGGTGCTGCACAGAATCCGCGCTCCATTCACCATCACGAGGTTTCTGTTCATGACACGACAAGCCAGCGCAACGGGTGCCGGGCGCACCTGGCACTCTGCACGACCTATCTTCCGCTGGGCCCCCCTGGGCCTGGCTGCCGCCTTGCTGGTGGGCTGCGGCGGTGGTGATGACGACAACGGCACGCCTCCGCCCAGCGCTGGCGCATTCAGTATCGGCGGCGCGGTCAGCGGCCTGGGGGCTGGCAAAACGGTGACGCTGCAGAACGCCGGCAAGGACGACCTGACCGTGAATGCCAATGGCAACTTCGTGTTCGTCACGCGTCTGGACAGCGGCATTGCCTATGCCGTCACCGTGAAGACCCAGCCCAGCGGGCAGCGCTGCACGGTGACGGAAGGCACCGGCACAGCCACTGCCAACGTGAGCAACGTGCAGGTGCGCTGCGAAAACCTGGCGGCTGCCACCTACACGGTGGGCGGCTCGGTCAGCGGCCTGGCGGGGGGCGCTGTGGTGCTGCAGAACAACGGGCGCGACGATCTGTCGGTCTCCAGCAACGGCGGCTTCACGTTCGGCACGGCACTGGCGGGTGGCACGGCCTACGCCATCACGGTGCGCACGCAGCCTTCGGGCCAGAGCTGCACGGTGCSCAACGGAACGGGCACGGTAGGGTCGGCCAATGTGAGTTCGGTGGACGTGAGCTGCGCGACGGCGGCGCTGGGGCTGCCGGAGGGCGACTGGAAGCAGGAGCTGTGCGTGGTGGTGCGGCCAGGAACCTGGGGACGCTCGCTGTGGCGCATCACCCGGCAGAGCGACACCCGCGTGATGGGGCAGATTGGTGTGGTGACCTATGCCGACGCCAACTGTTCCGGCACGGGCACCGTTGCAGGTCCGCTGACCGATGTGGGCAATATAGCGTTCGACCGCAACGGCAGTACGGCCACGCTGACCGCTTTCTGGGGGCTGTGGACCCAGCCGTCGGGCCTGACATCGCGCGCCGTCTGGGCACGCAAGGGGCCCCGCCTGTGCATCTTTGGCGATCAGATACCCACCGCGTTCCCGACGGCGGCCAGCGTGGAGAGCTACGTGGACACCGTCTTGCCTGCCAAGACCTGCTACACGCAAAACTGAGTGCGGGGGGCTGTACGGCCCCCCAACCAACCCAAAGCCCCCGCAGCGAAGTTGCTGCGGGGGCTTTTCTTTGCTCGGATGTGATCCGCTTTGTGTTGGAGCGCGCCCATTGCTGCAGGGCCACCCGCCCCGGTGTCCCCGCGGGGCATCCCTCAGGCTTCAGCGGGCGAGTTCAGCCGCCGTCGCCGCATCCAGCCGCCCGGATGTGGGCAGCCCCTTGTCCTTCTGAAAGGCGCGCAGCGCTGCCGTCGTCTTGCCGCCCATGGCGCCATCGGGTGTGCCGGCGTTGTAGCCCAGCTCGTTCAGGCGGGCCTGCGCATCGCGCAGCGAAAGTCCTGCGGTGGCTCCATTGTTTTGCGCGGCAGCACGCGCGGCCGATGTCTGCGAGGGCGGTGCGGCGCCGTCCACACTCAGCCGCCCGCCACCCCCCAGGCCCTGGCCCTTCACCGTCTGGGCGCGGTAGTTGCGCAGCGACTGCACCATCTGGTTGAACGCATCCATGAAGGCGGCCGCAATCACCTTGCCTTCGGCCGTGTTGGAGTAACCGCCCATGCGCGCGCCGCCCGATCCGCCCAGCAGTTGCCCCATGGCGCCAAAGTCGGTCTTGGCGGCACTGCCTTCCGACGCCGCCACTTGCACACCGGATCGGTTGTCGATGAGCGTGAGCAGCGCGCTGGCCTCTTTGGTGTTCATGTTGCCGCCGATGGCTGCCAGCAGGCCCCCCGCACGGCCACCGACCAGGCCGCCCAGCGATGCGGAGGCACCGCCTGCGTTGTTGTTCTGGAACACGATTTCGGGCGACAGGCCATAGTCCGAGGCCACCATCTGCCCCTGGCCAAACTGGCTGCCCTGCCGCATTTCGCCCGACTGCATCAGCGCGCGCTCGCGCGTCATCGCGTTCATGCCGGCGGCGCCGCGCTCCACCACCACAAAGCAGTTGGACTGCTGCACCAGCAGACGCAGCAGGTTGGCCGTGGGCGGCAGGCGGTATTGGTCACGCAGGATGGTGTACCAGCCAGCCTGCTGGTTTTCGATCAGCGAGACGGTGCCCAGCGGGCTTTCGCAACGCTCCAGCGAGTCGCTGGCGCCGGTAGAGGCTCCGCCCGCAGCGCTGCCGGTGGCCACGGTCTTGGCATCGGCGCTGCCCATGCGCATGTTGGTGGTCTCGCAGCCGCTCAGTAGTGCAGCAGCGGCCACGGCAGCGCTGACTGCGCACAGGCGCAGCGGGGTGGTTGAACGGGGCGGGGTGGCAGCGGCACGCGCGCGCCGTTGCTGGACAGAAAGGGTGATAGTCATGGTGACGGATGTGGCCGCATGTGCAGCGAAAGGGAGGAACACAAAGTCCTGATCTTTCGCCGTRCAGCCAATCACCGGCAACCCGACAGAGGTAGGGTGCAAGGGGTGGCGCACCCGGCCCGGAGTGCGCCCCGCGCTTATCAGAACGGTCAGCTGCTGGACAGCGCCGCGCTCTGCAACTGCGCCAGCGTCACAAACTCCAGCGCGCGGGCATGGGTGCATTCCAGGATCACCGGCGGTGCCACACCCGCCTCGTAGGCTTCTTTCCAGCGCAGGGCGCACAGGCACCAGCGGTTGTTGGCCTTGAGTCCTGCAAACCGGTATTCGGGCCGGGGGGTGATGAGGTCATTGCCCCGCGACAGCGAGAAGTCCAGAAACGCCTGTGTCATGCGTGCGCAGATCACGTGGGTGCCGTGGTCGTGCTCGTCGGTGTTGCAGCAGCCATCGCGGTAGTAGCCGGTCAGCGGGTCGTAGGAGCAGGGCATCAGCATGGTGCCCAGAACGTTCAGTGCAGTCATATCGGGTCGCGTGTGTTGTGAGGGCCTATGGGGGGCGTAGATTGTTGGAGTGGGCGCGGGGCGGCTCAGCCCTCTTCGCCACGGCGGCGCAGCACCACGGTGATCTGCCCGTTGGTCTCGATGGTGGCGCGTTCCACTTCGTGCGCGTGCAGGCAGCCACCGGCGCGCAGTGCGGCCTCCACGTCGTCGCGGGTCAGCAGCTCCTTGCGCATCAGCGCCTGGTTCAGCTCGCCCTGGTGGATCAGCACCTGGGCCTTGCCGTCCACCCAGCGCCCGATGCGCGGGAAGTGGAACGCCAGCCGCGCCAGCGCCACATGCAGCAGCATCAGCGTGCTGGCAGAGATCAGCCCGCCCACGAGCGAGTTGTCGCCCGCGTTCATTGAGTTCTGCACCGCGTTCGACAGGATCAGCAGCAGGATCAGGTCAAACGGCTCGTACTGCCCTGTCTGCCGCTTGCCCGACAGGCGCATGAACACCAGCAAGAACAGATACACCACCACGCCGCGCAGCACAAACTCCCACCACGGCACACTCATTTGCCACATTGCAAGGTTCCTTGTTGGATGCTTGGGTGGGGCCAGTCTACGGCCTGCGGCTTGCCCCTCATTCGCTGAGCGAAAATCCCGGGCAATCCCCCGCACGGCTCCGGCACAGTGCGCCCTCATTGCAGTGGCGGCCGAGCGGGCCTCCTCTGCTGCCCCCATCGAAAGTACCGCCCCATGCAACGCCGCCAATTCCACCAAACCAGCCTCATGGGGGCGCTGCTGTGCGCCACTGCGCAGCACGCCTGGGCGCTGTCGCTGGGCGACCTCACCAATGCCGACGCCTCCAGCGGCCTCAAGGCCGCGCTGACCCAGGGCGCGCAGGCGGCGGTGTCGCTGCTGGGCCGCAATGACGGGTTTCTGGGCAACCCCAAGGTGCGCATCGGCCTGCCGGGCTACCTGGACGACGCGGCCAAGGTGATGAAGTCGCTGGGCCAGGGCAAGCGCATCGATGAGCTGGTGGTGTCCATCAACCGCGCCGCGGAAGCGGCCGTGCCCATGGGCAAGGACCTGCTGGTGGGCGCGGTGCAGAATATGACGGTGACCGATGCCAAGAACATCCTCACCGGCGGCGACAACTCGGTGACCGCCTTTTTTGCCGACAAGACGCGCACGCCACTGGGCCAGCGCTTTCTGCCGGTGGTGAACCAGGCCACCGAGAAAGTCGGCCTCACGCAGAAATACAACGCCTTCGCGGGCAAGGCCGCGAGTTTTGGCCTGCTGAAGGCCGAAGACGCCAACCTGGCGCAGTACGTCACCGGCAAGACGCTGGACGGTCTGTACCTCATGATCGGTGAGGAAGAGCGCAAGATCCGCCAGGATCCGGCCGCCGCCGGCAGCGCCATCGCGCGCAAGGTGTTTGGTGCCTTGCGCTGAGAGACGTCACGATGCCTTTGCCACAGCCTAACGACCCCTGCCCCTGCGGGCGCCTRGCGCCTGCTGGCCCGGGTGGCAGCAAGGGCAAAAGCGCAGCCCCCTTGCCATTCGCCAGCTGTTGCGGCCGTTACCTGGCGGCACCTGGGCTGGATGCCATGGCCGCCCCCGATGCCGAAAGCCTCATGCGGTCGCGCTACACCGCCTTTGCGTGCGAGCGGGCCGACTACCTGCAGGCCACCTGGCACGCCAGCACCCGCCCGGCCACGCTCGACTTTGATGCGGGGGCCAAATGGCTCGGGCTGGACGTGCGCCGATACGTCGCCACCGATGCCGACCACGCCGTGGTCGAGTTTGTGGCCCGCTACCGTGTCGCGGGGCGCGCCGTGCGCCTGCACGAGACCAGCCGTTTTGTGCGCGAGGGTGGGCGCTGGTTCTATGTCGATGGAGACCTCCATGGCTGAAATTCAAGCCAAAACCACCTCAAGCGCTAGTGCAATATGCCTTGATAGCTATGAAATTTGAAGCAATCCTGTTTGACTGCGACGGCGTGCTGGTGGACAGCGAGCCCATCACCAACGGCGTGCTGCGCGACATGCTGGCCGAGGCCGGGTGGGTGATGACGCCGGAAGAGTGCATGCGCCTGTTCATCGGCAAGATGGTGCGCAGCGAGGCCGCGCGCATTGAGCACCACACGGGCCGTCCTCTGACCGACGAATGGATGTCGGCCTTCTACGCGCGCCGCAACGCCGCGCTGGAGGCGCAGCTCAGCGCCATCGAGCACATCCATGGCGCTGTCGAGCGTGTACACGCCCACCACGGCGGGCGCATTGCCTGTGCCTCGGGGGCCGACCGTTTCAAGGTCGAGATGCAGCTGGCCAAGGTGGGCCTGGCGCCTTACTTTGAAGGCCGCATTTTCAGCGGCCACGAAATGCCCGCCACCAAGCCCGCACCCGATGTGTACCTTGCCGCCGCTGCAGCGCTGCAGGCCGTGCCCACGCGCTGCGCGGTGGTCGAAGACACGGTGACCGGCGTCACCGCCGGTGTGGCTGCCGGGGCCACCGTGTTTRCCTACGCCCCGCTGGACGATGGGGCCGCGCTGCGGGCGGCAGGGGCGCAGCACGTGTTTCGCAGCATGGCCGAGCTGCCCGGCTTGCTCGGCTGCTGACACGGGTCCACAAAAAAAGGGACATGGCGATGAACACCTTTGCGCGGGCCATGAAGCACACGGTACTGGCCGCCGCCCTGGCGCTGCTGGCGGGCTGTTCGTCGGTCAAACCCTGGATCAACGAACCCCTGCCTGCGGGCGATCAGAACATCCCTGTGCGCAAGTCCGAGCGCGACCCGACCATCCTCGTGGCCGTCACGCTGTCAGGTGGCGGGGCGCGGGCCGCCGCGTTTGGCTACGGCGTGCTGACCGAGCTGCAGCAGACGCGGTTTGTGTGGAACGGCCACCCCACCACCTTGCTGGACGCCACCGACGTGGTCAGCGGTGTGTCGGGCGGCAGCATTGTGGCGGCCTACTTTGCGGCGCATGGCATCGAGGGGCTGCCACGCTTTGAACAGGACTTTCTGCGCCAGAACTTCCAGAACAGCCTCATCACCCAGGCGCTGCGCCCGGGCAATCTGATCGACCTGACCTCCCCCTGGCTGGGCCGCACGCACCTGCTGGCACGGCGGCTGGACGAGCTGTATGGCGGCCTGACCTTTGGCGACGTGGAGCGGCGCCCGCGCCACCCGCAGCTGTTCATCACCGCCACCGACATGTCGCTGGGCACCGGCTTTGAGTTCACCTGGGAGCAGTTTTCGCTGATCTGCTCAGACCTGCGCAAGGTGCCGCTGTCGTTCGCCGTGGCGGCCTCGTCAGCGGTGCCGCTGCTGCTGAGCCCGATGACGCTCAAGAACTACGCCGACCAGTGCCCCGATCGTCCCTCCCCATCGGTCGCCGCAGCGGTAGCGGGCGACTACCGCGTGCGGCTCAACCGCGCCCATGAACTGAGCTATGTGGATGCGCAGCGCAAGCCCTACATCCATCTGGTCGATGGCGGCCTGGCCGACAACCTGGGAGTGCAGCGCCTGCTGGACCGCGCCCTGGCCAATGGCGGCCTGCGCCAGACCTTCAGCGAGGTCGGCATACCGCCTGCCACCATCCGCAAGCTGGTGCTGATCACGGTAAACGCCGAGCGCGATCCCTCGGTCAACATCGACATGAGCGACAAGGTGCCCAACATGGCGCAGGTGGTGGACGCCCTGCTGTTCGGCACCGGCGCCCGCGCCACGCGAGAGACGCAAGAGTTCTTGCGCGACATCACACGCCAATGGCAGCGCTCGCTGGCGTCAGGCCCCACCGGCGCCAACGACGTGTTCGCGCCCGATGCAGAGATCCACGTCATCCCCGTCAACCTGYGCGACGCCCCCGACGACATCGCACGCCGCCGCCTGCTGCAGGTGCCCACGGCGTTCTCGATCACGTCGGAAGAAGTCACCGACCTCATCGAGGCGGGCGGCAGCGTGCTGCGCCACTCGCCCGAGTTCCGGGCGCTGGTGCAATCGCTGCTCAGCCCCGATCCCCATGCGCCGCATGCACCGCCAGCGGGGCTGCAGGCCAAGGACTGAGGGCGCGCGCTCAGGGGCTCTGGAGAGCGCTCAGGGCCGCGTATCCGGCGCCGGGGTTGTGGGCACGCCCTGCTCCTCGGCAGCCCGCACCTGCGCCGCCATGGCACGCTGGTAGCCGGGCCGCTGCTGCAGCCGCTGCCAATAGGCCTGCGTGGCCAGGCCAAACTGCACATCCAGCCCCAGGTGCTGCGCCAGCAGCAGCGCGTACCCCACCGCCACATCCGCCGCCGTGAAGCGGCCCGCGCACAGATGGTCGCTGCGGCTGTGGGTCAGGGCCGTTTCCACCGCGCGCAGCCGCGCCAGAAACCAGCGGCTGTAGTCCTCCACCACCTGCGGCTGCTTGCGCTCTGCAGGCTCAAAGCGCCCATAGCGCAGCACCAGCGTCTGCGGAAAGGTCAGCGTGGCATCGCTCATGTGCAGCCAGTTCAAGTACGCGCCATACGCCGGTTGCGTGGGCGCCACATCCAGCCCCGCATCGGGGTGTGTGGCCGCGAGGTACTGGCACATGGCCGCCGATTCGGTCATGCGCACATCGCCTTGCACCAGCAGCGGCACCGTACCCAGCGGGTTCTCGTCCAGAAACCACCGCGCCTTGGCGCGGGGCGGGAAGGGGAGCATGTGGAGCTGGTAGGGCAGTTGTAGCTCTTCGAGCATCCACAGGGGGCGGAAGGAGCGGGCGCTGACGCAGTGGTGGAGGTGGAGCATGTAGTTGGTTCGCCTTGTCGTTCTTTTGGCACTCAACGCCGTTTGGGTGGTACTGGGCTATGACCTGAATTGGCGGACTGTTGTAGTAGTGGATTCAAGCGCCATTCAAAGCTAAGTTGTCTGGCGGGTAGCGTTGCTACCTAACCGTGTATCCGTTTCGTTCGCGTGTCAGGTTTCCCGACTTTCTCTTGTGGGGATGGAACGAATGGCATAGCCGCTACCCCTGCCCACAATCGCATATGAAAGGGTTGCCCAAACCAGAATCCCGAGCCCAGCTAGGCCGAAGGACGAGTGTGTCTTCAGCGATAGATACACAACTAGAGCCGTACCAACGAGGGCGATTGCGCTTTGTAGCCCCCGTCGAGGTACAACGTACTCTGTTGCCAAGGCGGCAACGGGGTGCCCGTTTTCACGTAACACACATTCAAAAATCCCTCGACGCATGTTCCTAGTGGAAAGCTCCAGCGAATACTTGGATCCGTTCAAGGTGAGCTCGTGCACGGACGTCAGAGCAATCTTTCGCCTCACAGCTACCAGGGCGTCGTTTAAATAAAGTTCCTCCTTACCGGTGAGGGACGAAATCCAGAGAGCGAAACGATTGTCTGCGTGTTGAAACACGAATCAGAGCCCTCCAAAGGTGCTGGCAGACGAAGTTGAAGGAACGCGCTGCGCCATGTGAGTCCTAGCTTTAGTGTGTAGGCGGAGAGTTTCTGGGATTGCAATTTGGCCGCATTGCGAGGCGAATTGCTCTTTTGAGAAGGAGTATTTTGAGGATGCTGAGTAAACGTTCGGATGCAATCAAGGCCGCGATGATCCTGTCTCTCCCGTTGCCAAGTTTAAGTGTCTCGGGCGCCGACTTTGTCTGCATTCGCTAGGTTGTTCACTACACCCTCACCACCCGCCGAAACTCCGCAGGCGACTGCCCCGTCCACCCCCGGAACGCCCGGATAAAACTCTTCTCGTTCTCAAACCCCGCCGCCTCGGCCACCTGTTTGATGGGCCGCTGCGTGCGGTGCAGCAGTTCCACCGCGCGGGTGCGGCGCACCTCGTCTTTCAGGCCTTGCAGCGTGGCGCCTTCTTCCTTCAGCTGCCGGTGCAGTGTGCGCGGCGACACATGCAGCAGCGCGGCCAGCGAATCCGCGCTGTGCTGGGGCAGGGCGTGGGCCGGTTGCCCCGGCAGGGGGGCAGCCAGCAACTGGCGCACGCGCTGCACCAGCAGGCGGTCGCGGCGGTAGTGCAGCACGGTCAGGGGCAGGGCGTGCTGCAGCATCTGGCGCAGGGCCTGTTCGTCGCGGCGAAGGGGCAGGTGCAGATAGCGGGCGTCAAAGTGCAGGGCGGTGCGTGGCACGTGGAAGGTGACGGGGCCACGGAACAGCACGGCGTAGGCATCGGCATGCGGGGGCGCATCAAAGGCAAACTCGGCGGCGATGAGGGGGATGCGCGAGTCCACCATCCAGCAGGCCAGGCCGTGGGCATTGCGCAGTACCGACACCAGACAGAACTCGCGCAGCGCGCCCAGGTCGCGGGCCTCAGTGATGGCCAGGGTGGCGGTGTCGCCCTGGGTGGTGAGGTGCAGCGCAATGTCGTCTGCCAGCAGGCCATGGTGGCGGCACCAGCGGGCCAGGGCCACCTGCAGCGTGGGCGAGCTGATGCTGGCGCGCGCCAGCATGCCGTAGCTGCCCCAGGGCAGGCGGCGGCTGAACCAGCCCAGGGCTTCGTCGTCCAGCTCCTGCATGGCGGCGTCGGAGATCTGTTCCATCTGCCAGGCGGTGATGCGGGCGCTGTCGTCTTGCAGCAGCTGCGGCGCAATCTGTGCCTGGGCCAGGGCGCGTTCGGGGCTCATGCCGCGCCGTTCATAGGCCAGAGCAATGGCGCGCACGAACGCGATGGGCGTGGCCGCCGGTGCGATGGGCGTCGCTGCGGGGGCTGTGGCGGAAGCAGGCAGGCGGTGGGCGATAGAGGCAGGTGATTTCACGTTACAGAGTGTGCCAGCCGTGGCACGATTTGCAACCATTGTGGCAACCCGGCCGGGCCGTGGGCTTCTATGCTTGCCTATGCTTTCGAATGGCTTGCCACGCGTGCTCTGCCCGCGCTGGCCGGATGACCGAGGAGACAAACCCGTGACGACTGCAGCCGCAACACAATCCGCACCGCTGGTGGACAGCTACGCCCGTGGCGCTACCGATGTTCCCCTGATCGAGCAAACCATCGGCGCCTTCTTTGCCGACATGGTGGCCCGCCAGCCCGAGCGCGAGGCGCTGGTTAGCGTGCACCAGGGCCGCCGCTACACCTACGCCCAATTGCAGACCGAGGCGCACCGCCTAGCCAGCGCGCTGCTGGGCATGGGGCTCACCCCCGGCGACCGCGTGGGCATCTGGTCGCACAACAACGCCGAATGGGTGCTGATGCAGCTGGCCACCGCGCAGGTGGGCCTGGTGCTGGTCAACATCAACCCGGCCTACCGCACGTCCGAAGTCGAATACGCGCTGAACAAGGTGGGCTGCAAGCTGCTGGTGACCATGGCCCGCTTCAAGACCAGCGACTACTTGGGCATGCTGCGCGAGCTGGCGCCCGAATGGCACCACCAGCAGCCGGGCCAGCTCGGCTCCGTGAAGCTGCCCCACCTGAACACGGTGGTCTGGATCGATGAGGCAGGGCAGGGCGCCGACGAACCGGGCCTGATGCGATTTACCGACCTGCTGGCACGCGGCAACGCGGCCGACCCGCGCCTGGCGCCCATCGCAGCGACGCTCAAGGCCACTGACCCCATCAACATCCAGTTCACCAGCGGCACCACGGGCTTCCCCAAGGGGGCCACGCTCACGCACCGCAATATCCTGAACAACGGCTTCTTCATTGGCGAATGCATGAAGCTCACGCCCGAAGACCGGCTATGCATCCCCGTGCCGCTGTACCACTGCTTTGGCATGGTCCTGGGCAACCTGGCCTGCCTCACGCATGGCTCTGCCATCGTGTACCCCAATGACGGATTCGACCCGATCACCGTGCTGCAGACGGTGCAGGACGAGCGCTGCACCGGCCTGCACGGCGTGCCCACCATGTTTATTGCCGAGCTGGATCACCCGCGYTTYRMSGAGTTCRACCTCAGCACCCTGCGCACCGGCATCATGGCSGGCTCGCCSTGCCCSACCGAGGTGATGAAGCGYGTGGTGRASSAGATGMACCTGMGCGAAATCACCATCGCCTACGGCATGACCGAGACCAGCCCCGTGAGCTGCCARAGCAGCACCGACACGCCGCTGGACAAGCGCGTATCGACCGTGGGCCAGGTGCAGCCGCACCTGGAGGTGAAGATCGTGGACCCTGACACGGGCGCCATCGTTTCCGTCGGCCAGCGCGGCGAGTTCTGCACCAAAGGCTATTCCGTCATGCACGGCTACTGGGGCGATGAGGCCAAGACCCGCGAGGCCATCGAYGACGGCGGCTGGATGCACACCGGCGACCTGGCCACCATGGATGCCGAGGGCTATGTGAACATCGTCGGCCGCATCAAGGACATGGTGATCCGYGGCGGCGAGAACATCTACCCGCGCGAGATCGAAGAATTYTTGTATCGCCACCCGCAGGTGCAGGACGTGCAGGTGGTGGGCGTGCCCGACCAGAAGTACGGCGAAGAACTCTGCGCCTGGATCATCGCCAAGCCCGGCACGCAGCCCACCGAGGACGACATCCGCGCCTTCTGCAAGGGCCAGATTGCGCACTACAAGGTGCCGCGCTACATCCGCTTTGTCACCAGCTTTCCGATGACGGTGACGGGCAAGATCCAGAAGTTCWAGATCCGCGACGAGATGAAGGACCAGCTGGGCCTGGAAGAACAGAAAACCGCTTGAAAGAGCCACAACGTATGACCATTCTCGACACCCAACTCAATGYCCGCTCGGCGGACTTTCTGGCCAACGCTGCCGCCATGCGCACACTGGTGGATGACCTGCGCGCCCAGCTCGACAAAGTCGCCCAGGGCGGCGGTGAGGCGGCCCGCGCCAAGCACACGGCGCGGGGCAAGCTGCTGCCGCGTGAGCGCGTGCAGATGCTGCTGGACCCGGGAACGCCGTTCCTCGAACTGGCGCCGCTGGCCGCGCTCAACATGTACAACAACGACGCGCCCAGCGCGGGGCTCATTGCGGGCGTTGGCCGCGTGAGCGGCGTGGACTGCATGATCGTGTGCAACGACGCCACGGTGAAGGGCGGTACCTACTACCCGCTCACCGTCAAGAAGCACTTGCGCGCGCAGGAAGTGGCGCAGCAGAACCACCTGCCCTGCATCTACCTGGTGGACTCGGGCGGCGCCAACCTGCCSAACCAGGACGARGTSTTTCCYGACCGCGACCACTTCGGCCGCATCTTCTWCAACC
>NZ_JBGFFF010000120.1:0-13613 GCF_056175785.1 Acidovorax sp. LjRoot204 | reverse complement strand
CGAAGGGAGCCGCGCAATGACGCCCGATCTGATGGAAGAAGGCGCGCGGCGGCTGCAGAAGACGCTGGCGCCCGTCGCACTGGGCCAGACCGAGTCGGGCGGCCGCGCGGCAGGCTTCTCGCGCATTGCCACGCCGGGTGAAGTGGATGTGACCCACGGCCGCATCCTGTACCTGGAAGACGTGCATGTCAGCTTTGACGGCTTTAAGGCCATCAACGGCCTGAGCCTGGACATCGCCCCGGGCGAGCTGCGCTGCATCATCGGCCCCAATGGTGCGGGCAAGACGACGATGATGGACATCATCACCGGCAAGACCCGGCCCGACAAAGGCACGGTGTTCTTTGGCTCCACCATCGACCTGCTGCGCCACAACGAGCCCGAGATTGCGAGCCTGGGTATCGGCCGCAAGTTCCAGAAGCCCACGGTGTTCGAGCAGCTCAGCGTGTTCGAGAACCTGGAGCTGGCGCTCAAGACCCACAAGGGCGTGAAGTCCAGCATGTTCTTCAAGCTCGACTCCGCACAGTCGGACCGCCTGGCAGAGATCCTGCACACCATTCACCTGGTCGACAGCGTCACGCGCCAGTCGGGCAACCTGAGCCACGGGCAAAAGCAGTGGCTGGAGATTGGCATGCTGCTGATGCAGGACCCCAAGCTGCTGCTGCTGGACGAACCCGTGGCCGGCATGACCGATGAAGAAACCGCCCGCACTGCGGAGCTGTTCCTCACGCTCAAGGGAAAACACTCGCTCATGGTGGTGGAGCACGACATGGGCTTCATCCGCACCATCTCAGAGAAGGTGACGGTGCTGTGCGATGGCTCGGTGCTGGCCGAAGGCACGCTCGACCAGGTACAGGCCGACGAGCGCGTGATCGAGGTGTACCTCGGCCGGTGAAAGTATTCACTATCAAAAATATAGCTGCCGGCGCATATTGAACTAGCGCTAGCGGCCCAAAACACCCCAAGTCACCATGCTCACCGTCCAGAACATCAACCAGTACTACGGCGGCTCCCACATCCTGCGTGACGTGAGCCTCACCGCCACCCCGGGCAAGGTCACTGTGCTGCTCGGCCGCAACGGCGTGGGCAAGACGACGCTGCTCAAAAGCCTCATGGGGCTGGTGCCCATCAAGAGCGGCAGCATCAGTTTCGACGGCAAACCCATCGACAAAGCCACGCCCTACGACCGGGCGCGCGCAGGCATCGGCTTTGTGCCGCAAGGCCGCGAAATCTTCGGCCGCCTGACCGTGGAAGAAAACCTGCGCATGGGCCTGGCCTACAAAAGCGGATCGACGCCGGTGCCTGCACACCTGTACGAGCTGTTCCCCGTGCTCAAGCAGATGCTCAAACGCCGGGGCGGTGACCTGTCGGGCGGGCAACAACAGCAGCTGGCCATTGCCCGCGCGCTGGCCCCCGGCCCGCGTTTGCTCATCCTGGACGAGCCCACCGAGGGCATCCAGCCCAGCATCATCAAGGACATCGGCCGCGTGATCCGCATGCTGGCCGACCAGGGAGAAATGGCCATCCTGCTGTGCGAGCAGTACTACGACTTTGCGCAGGAACTGGCCGATGAGTACCTGGTGATGGAACGCGGCGAGGTCATCGCCCGCGGGCCAGGTAGCGAGATGGAAGCCAAGGGCATTCGCAACCTCGTGGCGATTTAAGACCGCACCCCCTGAGTCGCCTGCGGCGCCTTCCCCCTCTCTCGCTGCGCGGGAGGGGGACGCACCCGGTGGCCTGGCGAGGCCAGTTCCACGGGTGCACAAGCGAGGGGCGTGCCAGTTTCAGAGAGCTGAAGGCAATGCCACGGCGGGGGACGGTGCTTCCATCGCCTCCACCAGCAGCCGGGTGAAGGTGTCATGCAGCGGCGAGGTCGTCGCGTTGGCCACCGTTGCGATGCCCAGCTGGTAGGCGATGCGGGGCCTGAACGGGCGCGACGTGATCGCCTCGTACGGGCAGTGCTGCGCCAGCAAGGCGTTCACGATCGAGACCCCAAGCCCCTGGGCCACGTGGGCGCAGGCCTCGCTGATGGAGTGCACCTCCAGCGCCACGCGCGGCTGCACGCGCCGTTGGCGAAAGGCCATGTCGATGTCGTGGCGGATCTGCCGCTGGCGCCCCAGCAGGATCAGGCTGACGTCGATCAGGTCGGTGGGGCTGACCTCCGCCAGGCCTTCGAGTGCATGGCCCCGGGGCATGATACACACGGCTTCGGAGTCCAGGCTGGCGCGGGTGCTCAGTCCCTGCATTTCCATGGGCAGGCGCACCAGGCCGATGTCCGCATCGCGGCTCAGCAGCGCGCGCTCCGTGTCGTTGTACGAGCCTGACAGCACCTCCAGCACCACGTCCGGGTGCGCCTGCATGAAGCGCTTGGCCAGCACCGGCATGAGCGTGGTGGCCAGCGTGCTGGGCACCGCCACCTTCAGCAAGCGCCGCTTGAAGCCGCCCAGGCGCAACTGTTCGGCATGGCGGCGAAAGCACTGCGCCGAGTCCATCAGCACCTGGGCGTCGTGCAGCAGCGCATGGGCTTCGGCCGTGGGACTCAGGCGGCCTTTTTCGCGCACGAACAGACGCAGGGCCAGGTCTTCCTCCAGCTGCGCCAGCAAACGGCTGATGGCGGGCTGCGACAGCCCCATGCGCTCGGCCGCGCCGGTGGTGGAGCCGCTGAGCATGATGGCCTGGAAGGCCTCGAGTTGCTTGAAGTTCATGGGATGGAGAAGGGGCAGACGTTCTGGTATGCAGGCAGCCGGCCTGCATCTTTGCACTGCTCCCACGCCAGCGCAAACCTGCGGTCTATTGCATAGGGTCATCAGCGTTCGTCATAGCGTTGTGGCCGAGCACCTCGCTCCACAGAATCGGCGGCGTCATCAGCCAACCTGGCACCACCCCTTCAAGGAGCAAGATTTCATGAGGCGCTCATTTCCCTTCGCGCTGGCCGCCTGCGGCCTTTCCGTTTCGGCTGCTGGGCCCGCTGCCGCACAGGACCTGCAGGTCTATGGCCAGGTGCGGCTCACCGTCAACAATGTCAAGACCGGCAACGCCGGTTCCGTCACGGAAGAGCGCGACAACGCATCCCGCCTGGGCTTTCGCGGCAAGGAAGACCTGGGCGATGGCCTGGCCGCCTTGTTCGGCCTGGAGATGGGGCTCGAAGCCGACTCCGGCGCCGCCACCACGCCAGCGTTTCGCAACAGCTATGCCGCCTTGCGCGGCAGCCTGGGCACGGTGGCGCTGGGGCGGCTCGACTCCGCCAACCCGACCGGTTCGCCGCTGTACTCGCAAGTCACGCGCATCACCTCGTTCGCCGCCAACGATGCCGGGGCCACGGCCATCGGCACCTCCATCCTGAACGCGCGCAACCGCACGTCCAACGCCATCGGCTACCAAAGCCCCACCTGGGGCGGCGTCAACCTGCGGGCGCGCTACTACCTGCGCGGCGATGCCAAGACGCCCGAGCAGGAAAACGGCGCCAAGTCGCTGGACCTGGGCCTCAACTATGCCGATGGGCCCTGGTCGGCAGGCATCGGCTACGGCAAGGACACGCGCCCGGGTGGCCTGCTGGCCAACGAGTTCTCGAGCAAATGGCAGGCCGGCGTGCGCTACGACTTCGGCGCGATCGAGCCCTATGTGCTGCTGGGCCGCGATACGTACGCCAGGACGTCGGCCACCACCCGCGCCGATGTGGACTACTGGCTGGTGGGCACCCGCTTTTCAGCTGGCCAGCACACCATCGTCGTCAACGTGATGCAGCGCGATGTGCAGGCGTCGCTGCGCGGCCTGCGCAAGCGCCAGCAGGTAGCCTATACCTATGCCCTGTCCAAACGCACCGAGCTGCAGGCCTTCATCGACCGCGACGGCGTCGATTCGAGCCGCAGCAATGTGTCCGTGCGCGCCATTGGCGCGGGAGTTCGCCATGATTTCTGATAACAAGCACCGCATGATTCCCTGGTTGTCCCGCATGCCGCAAACGCTCGCGCTGTTGTGTTCCTTCATGCTGTGCCACCCGCTGATCGCGGGCGCGGCCGAGTTCCCCGAGAAGCCCGTGCGCATCGTGATTCCGTTTCCGGCAGGGGCAGCTGCGGACACGGCCATGCGTGTGGTGGCACGCAAGATGTCGGACCAGTGGCGGCAGCCTGTCGTCATCGACAACCGGCCCGGTGCGCACGGCTTCCAGGCGGTCTCCTCGGCGCCGGCCGACGGGTACACGCTGCTGATGGGCGCAGGTTCCGGCATGGTGACGGCGCCGCTGCTGTCCAGCAAGCTCACGTACAACCCCTCGCGCGACTTCGTGCCGGTGGGGCGGGTGGTGGTCAACGTGCCCATCCTCACCACGCACCCGAGCCTGCAGGTCCGCACGGTGCAGGAGCTCATCGAGCTGGCACGCAAGAACCCCGGCGGCCTGAACTACAGCACCAGTGGCAACGGTAGCCCGGGGCATTTGTCGATGGAGATGTTCCAGGCGGCCACCGGCACGCGCATGGTGCAGATCCCGTACAAGGGCGGCGGCCCGGCGGTGAACGAGCTGGCGGGCGGGCATGTGCAGCTGGGCATCAATGCAGTGCCCAGCGTGGCTGCGCACATCAAGGCGGGCAAGCTGGTGCCGCTGGCGGTGGCCAGCGCCAAGCGCTCGCGCGCCTTCCCGCAGGTGCCGACCATGGCCGAGGCGGGGCTCAAGGACTTCGAGTACGACATCTGGTACGCCCTGTTCGCCCCCACGGGCACTCCGGCGGATGCGGTGCAAAAAATCAGCAAGGTGCTGCGCGCATCGCTGGCCGACCCGGAAGTGACCGCCTCGCTGGTGGCGCAGGGTGCCGAGCCCGCGCCCACCACGCCGCAGGAGCTCGGCCGGTTCATCCAGGAAGACACGGCGCGCTGGGCCAAGCTGGTCAAGGACCGCAACCTCAAGCTCGACTGAGGCAGGACCTTCCATGACCACGATGATGAATCCAATGGCGCCGTCCGCCGCCCCGGCCGGTGTGGGCGGGGTGGTGCGGCACACCTGCCCGGTGCCCATGCGCGACGGCGTGCACCTGGCCACCGATGTGTATCTGCCGGCCGGCCACACCGGCCCCCTGCCGGTGCTGCTGGAGCGCACACCCTACGGCAAAGACGAACCCACCCGGCGCGAGCGCACCGCCGCTAACCCCGCACCCCTGCGGCGCGGCGAGGTGGCCGAGCGGTTTGCCCGCGAGGGCTACGCGGTGGTGGTGCAGGACTGCCGGGGCCGCTTCGACTCCGAGGGGCAGTTCACCAAGTACCTGGGCGAGGCCCACGACGGCGCCGACACCATGGCGTGGATCGTGGCGCAGCCCTGGTGCAACGGCGCCGTGGGCACCTACGGCCTGTCGTACGCGGCACACACTCAGACGGCGCTGGCCAGCCAGCGGCCCGCCGGGCTCAAGGCCATGTTTCTCGAATGCGGCGGCTTTGCCAATGCCTACCGGGGCGGCATCCGCCATGGGGGTGCTTTCGAGCTCAAGCAGGCCGTGTGGGCCCTGCGCAATGCGCGCAGCGGCAGCAACAGCCTGAGCGATGCCGCGCGCCAGGCGCTCGACCAGGCCGACATCGGCGAATGGTTCTTGCGCCTGCCCTGGACGCGCGGCGATTCGCCGCTGCAGTGGGCGCCCGAGTACGAGGACTATCTCTTCGGCCAATGGGAGCGCGGCAGTTTCGATGACCACTGGCGCCAGCCCGAGCTGTATGCGGCAGGCCACTACGGCGCCTTCGAAGGCGTGGCCGTGATGCTGATGTGCGGCTGGTGGGACCCCTATGCGCAGACCACGACCGACAACTACCTCGGGCTCTCGCAGCGCGGGCAGGGCGATGTGCGCATGGTGCTGGGCCCCTGGACGCATGGCGAGCGCAGCGTGCCGTACGCGGGTGATGTGGACTTCGGCCGCGATGCGGTGCTGGATGGCACGCTTGCACCCGACTACGTGCACATGCGGCTCGCGTGGTTCAACCACTGGCTGCGCGGGCAGCCGCTGCCCGAGGGGCAGGACGATGCCGTGCGCTACTTCTGCATGGGCGGGGGCACTGGGCGGCGCACGCCGCAAGGCCGGCTCGACCATGGCGGCGTCTGGCGCAGCGCGGCCCGCTGGCCTGTACCGGCGACCACGCTGGTGCCCTGGTACCTCGCGCTGGGCGGGCTGCTGTCGCAGTCCGTACCGCAGGCCGAGGCCCAGGCCGGTTTTTGCTTCGACCCCGCAAGGCCGGTACCCACCATCGGGGGCTCCGTCACCTCGGGCGAACCGCTGATGGTGGCCGGTGCCTACGACCAGCGCACGCACGACGGGCTGTTCGGTGCGCAGGCGCCGTTCGGGCCGCTGGCTGGCCGGGACGACGTGCTGGTGTTCCAGACGCCGCCGCTCGACAGCGATGTGGAGATCACCGGGCCGGTGACCATCGCGCTGTGGGTGTCGTCCACCGCACCCGACACCGACTTCACGGCCAAGCTGATCGACCAGTACCCGCCCAGCGAGGACTACCCCGAGGGGTATGCGATGAACCTGACCGACGGCATCCTGCGCTGCCGCTACCGCGACTCGTGGGAGCAGCCGGGGCTGATGGCGCCTGGCGAGGTGGTGGAGATCACCATCGAGCCCATGCCCACGTCCAACCTCTTCCGCCGAGGCCATCGGATACGGCTCGACATCTCGAGCAGCAACTTCCCGCGGTTCGACGTCAACCCCAACACCGGCGCTCCGGAGGGCAGTGCGGGGCCACGGGTGGTGGCGTTCAACACCGTGCACATGGGGCCGGGGCGTGCGTCCTGTGTGGTCTTGCCGATGCAGCCCATGGCGTCTACCGAGGATTCACCCGCACGGTGAACCGGGGCGCCCGGGCGGCGGCTCAGCGGCACGTCGCCGGGGGCGCCGCGCCGCGCCAGCGCGACACGCTCTCCATGATCAGCACCGTGCACACCATCCACGTGCCGCCCAGCAGCCAGCCTGCCAGCACATCACTGGCGTAATGCACGTGCAGCACCACACGGCTCCAGCCGGTGGTGAAGATCAGCGCGCCGGCCAGCACCACCGCAGGCAGGTGCCAGGCGCGGGGCAATAGCCGCGTGGCCAGGTAGGCCAGCATGGCGTAGGCCACCATCGATGCGCTGCTGTGCCCACTGGGAAAGCTGTAGCCGCTGGCCTCGGCGATGCCGTGCGTGTGCTCGGGCCGCACGCGCTCGAACAGACGCTTCAGCACCTTGGTCAACGCGCCGTTGCCCGCCATGGCCACCAGCCAGCCGGTGGCCAGCAGGCGGTGCCGGCGCAGCCACAGCAGGGCGGCCACGCCCAGCGCCAGCGCGGTCAGCACCCAGGTGTCGCCCAGGTGGGTGAGGGTGGCAAACCATTGCAGCACGGCGGCGGATGCCTGTGCTTGCAGGCCTGCAGCCAGTGCGTCGTCCAGTGCGCCCCAGGTGCCCGGGGCGCGCCCGCTTTCGGCCAGCTCCGCGAGCGCGGCACCTGCCAGAGCCAGCGTGCAGGCCGAGGTGGCCATGGCGGCCACCAACACCCAGCGCGCTTGCGCCGGAAACATGCGGCCCAGCGGGGCGCCTGCGTGTTGTCGCAGGCGGCGCAAGCCGGTCAAGGCGACGCTACCCAGCAGGGCAAACGACAGCACGCCAGCCATCCACCAGCCCAGGGGGTGTTGCGCCAGCAGGGCGCCGATGTCGGTGGCGGCCAAAGCACTGGAGGTTGTGGTCATGGAGATAGTGGGTCCTTTCTTTGGATGCACCCGCAGGGCGGGCGGCCCATGGAGAGAAGCCGTGGGTTGTACCGAAGTTCCCAGCATCCCGTTGCGTGGTGGGTGTATTGCATCGTCACTGCCGCTGTCGGAGGCGGCTGACAAAGGGTAGGCGTGGCTACCGGCTGCACGGGGGGCAGCCGTTTGTCACCATGGAGTGCCCTGCGATCCGTGTTGGTAATCATCGCGTGGTGTGGCCCTGCGGGCTCGCCCGGTCGCTGCGATTGGCTCAGCGCGGTGTGTGGTTGCTCTTGTTTGTTGCAGAGTTTTTGAATGACACCTTCGGAACACACCCTCCCTCCCCAGCCCCGTGGCCCCATCCATCTGGTGGTGCCACGGCGGCCAGGTGCCGACCTGGACCTGCTGCGCGCCAAGCTCGAAGGTGTGCCTGCCCTGCAGGCGCACGACGTGGTGTGGCACGTGCCTGACCGGCGCGCCGACATCGTGCAGCTGGCCGAGCAAGCCGCCCAGGCCGCGCAGGACGATGGCGGACTGGTGGTGGCCGCCGGGGGTGACGGCACCATCAACGCGGTGGCGTCGGCCGCGCTGCGCGCCGGGGTGCCGCTGGGGGTGGTGCCCATGGGCACCTTCAACTATTTCAGCCGCGAGCACGGTCTGGCGCTGGACCCCGAGACCGCCGTGCAGGACCTGCTGCAGGCGCTGCATGCAGGGGACCTGCGGCCGGTGCAGGTGGGGTTTGTGAACCGCCGCATGTTTGTGGTCAACGCCAGCGTGGGCCTGTACCCCAAGATGCTGGCCGACCGCGAGATGGCATCGCGCCGCTTTGGCCGCAAGCGCTGGGTGGCCATAGCGGCGGCGGTGTGGAGCCTGTTTCGTCCCGCATCGGGCCGCCGCTGGCGCGTGGTGATGAAGACGCACCAGGGCGCCGAGGCGCAGCAGGAGGAGCATCTGGTCACCACCCTGTTTGTGGGCAACAACCCCTTGCAGCTGGACCGCATGGGCCTGCCGCAGGCGCAGAAGGTGGCAGACGGCGGGCACTTGGCCGTGGTGATGCTCAAGCCCCAGGGGCGCTGGGCCATCGCCCGCACCGTGTGGAACGCGGCCACCGGCCAGCTCGACAAGGACAACGCGGTGGTCAGCATGGCGTGTGCCGAGCTGACCGTGGCGCCCGCCAGCTGGCGGCCCCCGCAGGTCAAGGTGGCGTTTGACGGCGAGCGGGAGTGGATGGCGCCGCCCCTGCATTTCCGCATCAGTGCGCGGCCGCTGTGGCTGGTGGCGCCGAGCCCGCTGGCGCGCGATGGCGCAGCGCAGACCCCACCACCAGAAGAGACCGCTTTCGCAGCCTCCGCAACCGACACGCCTGCGCCCGGCATTACCCCCGCCCCCGGCTTGCTGCCTGCATGATGGGGTCCCCCGTGCGCCAGCCCACTGCCTGCGACCACCTGCCATGACTGTTCTGATGCACCTGTCGGACTTGCACTTCGGTGCGCACGACCCGTTGGTGTGTGCTGCTGTGCAGCGGCTGGCGCAACGCCTGGGTGTGGCAATGGTGGTGGTGTCGGGCGACCTCACGCAGCGCGCCACGGCCGAGCAGTTTGAGCAGGCTGCGCGGTTTGTGCAGGGCCTGCATGCGCGGAGCACCTTGGTGCTGGCGGGCAACCACGACCTGCCCCTGTTTGCGTGGTGGATGCGCTGGGGCCGCTCGTACGAAAGGTTCTCCGAACAGTTCGGCATGGACCAGGAGCCGGTACGGCAGATGGGAGCGTTCTACGTGGTGGGTGTGAACACCACCCGTGCCTGGCGGCACGAGCGCGGCAGCCTGTCGTCTGCCCAGATCGAGCATGTGGCGCTGCTGCTGGCGCGTGCACCCCCGGGTGCATGGCGCATTGTGGCCAGCCACCACCCGCTGGTAGCGCGCGACGCCGAGGACCGCGACCACCGACCCCACCGCGCCGACGAAGCCGTGGAGCGTTGGCGCATTGCCGGTGCGCAAATGCTGCTGTCCGGCCACGTGCACCGGCCGCGCCTGTTGCAGCCAGTGCCGGGGCTGTGGGCCAGCAGCGCGGGCACGGCGGTGTCGCACCGCCTGCGGCACGGCAGCCCCAACAGCCTGGTGGTGCTCAGCACCGAGGCATCGGGCGCTGTGCCAGACGGCCAGGCGAGGGTGGCGGCACGGTGGGACTATGACGGCGCGGTGGGCGAGTTTGTGTGTGTGGACCGGGTGGCTGCCAGGTGACGGGGGAAGACGCATCAATTGCTATGTTGTTGATAGCATTTGATGCATATGGATGTAGCGCTTCCAGCCAAAAAGACCGAATTCTTCTACCGGGAAGCGCTGCGGCGCTGCTCGCACGCTCCACACCGGTTTGCTGATAGCGGGCAGGTGCCGCTGACCTCGCTGTTGCTGCTTTGCCCGCGGTGTTTTCACCGGTTGACCAGCCGTGGGGCGGCGCCTATTCTGGGTGGTGAATGGCAGGCATTGCCTTTAGAACCTGAACAGGTTCTTACCCCCACCCACAAAAACCCGGCCGCTCCACGCCCCAGACCTCCATGCACAAAGAATTCCACCACGACGCCGTGCGCCGCCTGCAGGCGCTGATCGAACGCGAAACCGGCAAGCCGCTGGGCGAGGCGGCGCAGGCCGAGATGGCGGGCATCCTGCACGGTATGGAAAACCCCGAAGGTGCTGCCGCCACCGGCCTGGAGGTGGCGCCGCGCGAGGTCACCATCCTGCTCGCCGACCTGCGTGGGTTCACCGCGCTGTCGGGCTCACAGCCTGCGTCGGTGGTCATTGCGGCGCTCAACCGCTGCCTGGCACGGCTGTCGGAGGTGGTGTTCAAGTACCAGGGCACCATCGACAAATTCATGGGCGACTCGATCATGGTGCTGTTCGGCGCCCCGGTGGCCCGCGACGACGATGTGGACCGCGCGCTGCTGTGTGCGGTGGAGATGCAGATCGCCATGCGCGAGCTGAACCTGGCCCACCTGACCGAGCGCCTGCCGGAGGTGTTTCTGGGCATTGGCGTGAACACCGGCACGGTGATGGCCGGGCGCTTTGGCTCGGATGTGTATTCCGAATACACGGTGATCGGCGAGGCCGTGAACCTGGCGTCGCGCATTGAGGCGCTGAGCCTGCGGGGCCAGGTGCTCATCAGCGACTCCACCTACCAGCGCTGCTGGGGGCTGGTGTCGGCGTCTGCGCCCATGCAGGTGTTCGTCAAGGGGCGCACGCAGCCCGTCAGCCTGCGTGAGCTGATCGCCATCCCGTCGCACAAGCTCAAGGTGCCCCGCCAGGAGTTCCGCCGCAGCCACCGTGTGGACGCGCGCCTGCCCTGCCTGTGCCAGCGCATGCAGGACAAGATCGTGGTGCCCCACATCGTGCACGGCGCCATCCGCGACATTGGCTACCACGGCCTGCTGGTCGAGCTGATCGAGCCACTGGAACCCCACAGCGAGATCAAGCTGGAGTTCGAGCTGCCGCTGGTGGACTACCGCGTGGCCGATGTGTATGCGCGGGTCATCACCCTCAAGCAAGAGGGCGACGAATGGGTGGCCGGGCTGGAGTTCACCTCCATCAGCGCCGAGTGCCGCGCCAAGGTGCAGATGTTTGTGCAGCTGCTGGTGGCGCACTGACGCGCGCGCACACCGCACCGCTGGCCGTTCAGCATCCCAGCATGTGGGCGAGATCGTTCAGGTCCTTGGCATGCAAGTCATTGCCCGGCTGCGGCGACACATCCTTGGGCTGTGCCACGCCAAACTCGTGTGGCCGTTCGATGTACGCCGTGCGCAGGCCACATCCCCGCGCAGCGGCCAGGTCGTCGTGGTGCGCCGCCACCAGCGCCACCTGCTGTGGTGGCAGGTCAAACACCCGCGCCACGCCCAGGTAGGTGTCGGGATGCGGCTTGTAGGCTTTGAACACCTCGGCGCTCAACACACAGTCCCAGGGCAACCCGGCGCGCTTGGCCATGTTGGTCAGCAGGCCGATGTTGCCGTTCGATAGCGTGGTGATGGTGTAGCGCTGCTTGAGCCGCGTCAGGCCTGGCACGCTGTCAGGCCAGGCATGGAGCCGGTGCCACGCGCGGTTGAGGTGGTGGCGCTCGGCATCGCCCAGGTGTGCCAGCCCAAAGCGCGGAAGGATCTCGTCCAGGATCTGCCGGTGCAGGGCATCGATCAGCGTCCAGCCCTGTTCGCCGCGCATCACCCGCGCCATGGCGGGCTGGTAGCCCGCGCGCCACGCCAGTGCAAACGCATCGGCATCTACCTGGGGATAGAGTGCCCGCACCTCGCGCGCAATGCTGCCGTGCCAGTCCACCACGGTGCCAAAGATGTCGAAGGCCAGCACCTGCACCTGGGCAAAGGGATGGTCGGCAGGCAGGGCAGTGGGGTTGGTGGATGAGAGGGTGTTCATGCGCCCATCGTAGATGGCGGCGGCCAGCCCTCGTCCCCACTGCGGCATTGCCGCCACACTGCGCACAAAGGGCTGGAGCGCTGCCCGCAGCTTGCGCTACATTGGCTGCGGGCTGGCCTTTCTGCCAGCCACGTCGCTCGGACGGTTCCGGGCGCTTACGTGAAAGTCACACCGCATGTCTGCATCGCAGGGCAAGCGCCGTTTTGCGCGCATCGATCGCCTCCCTCCCTACGTCTTCAACATCACGGCCGAGCTCAAGCTCGCCGCCCGCCGCCGGGGCGAAGACATCATCGACATGAGCATGGGCAACCCCGACGGGGCCACGCCGCCGCACATCGTCGCCAAGCTCACCGAAGTGGCCCAGCGGCCCGACACCCACGGCTACAGCGCCAGCAAAGGCATCCCGCGCCTGCGCCGTGCCATCAGCCACTGGTACAAAGACCGCTATGCGGTGGACATCAACCCCGACACCGAGGCCATCGTCACCATCGGCTCCAAGGAGGGCCTGGCCCATCTGATGCTGGCCACGCTGGACCGGGGCGACACCGTGCTGGTGCCTGACCCGAGCTACCCCATCCACATCTACGGCGCGGTGATTGCCGGTGCCGACATCCGCAGCGTGCCCGTGGCGCCCGATGTGGACTTTTTTGCCGAGCTGGAAAAGGCCATCCGCGGCAGCTACCCCAAGCCCAAGATGATGATCTTTGGCTTTCCCAGCAATCCCACGGCGCAGTGCGTGGAGCTGAGTTTCTTCGAGCGCGTGATCGCCCTGGCCAAGAAGCACGACATCCTGGTGGTGCACGACCTGGCCTATGCCGACATCGTGTACGACGGCTACCGCGCCCCCAGCATCATGGAAGTGCCCGGCGCCAAGGACGTGGCGGTGGAGTTCTTCACGCTCAGCAAAAGCTACAACATGGCTGGCTGGCGCGTGGGTTTCATGGTGGGCAACCCCGACCTGGTGGCCGCGCTCGCCCGCATCAAGAGCTACCACGACTACGGCACCTTCACGCCCCTGCAGGTGGCCGCCATCGCTGCGCTGGAGGGCGACCAGCAGTGCGTGAAAGACATCGCCGCCCAGTACCAGCGCCGCCGCGACGTGCTCTACAAGGGCCTCACCGAAGCCGGCTGGGCCGTGGACTGCCCCAAGGCCAGCATGTACATCTGGGCCCGCATCCCCGAGCCGTATCGCGCGCTGGGCTCGCTGGAATTTGCGCGGCAGCTGCTGGACAAGGCCAAGGTGTGTGTGTCGCCAGGCATCGGCTTTGGCGACCAGGGGGATGAATATGTGCGCTTTGCACTCATCGAGAACGAGGCGCGGATTCGGCAGGCGGTGCGGGGGATTCGCGCCATGTTCAAGGCGGATGGGTTGTTGAAGCTGCCCCCGGTGATACCCGCCTGAGAAAGGCGCCGCAAGGCGGCGCTGAAACCCGTTGCAACGACTGCTTACGGCATCGGCGTGCGCCGCAGCTTAGACTGCGGCGCATGTTTCTGGACTACAACCCCGACG